>NZ_JBWVSU010000014.1:0-66405 GCF_056642055.1 Acinetobacter sp. 129952
TCGATATGACAAGCTCAAAAGAAATTATCAAAGTTCTGTTGCTTTAGCCTGTATATTTTTATGGCTACCTTTATAGGGTTAATTATGAACAGTAAATGTCAACAGACCCTAGTTATTTGTAGTCATAAATTTAGTCCCCACTTGTTTTTAAGTGGGGACTAAATTAAGGCTTATAGGATGAATTCATAAGGTGTGTTCAGCGAACACTTACGTTTTGAATAGATTTAAGGAATTAGGCAGACCTCATACCCAAGTTGTCACTTGAATTTGGATAACTTAGGGAAGATCTATCTCTAAAGCCTTTATCCAACAGAGTCGTTTTTATCCTAGGGTCCTTACCACTTGTATTCTTTACAAACATATATTTAAAAAAGTGTAGCAAGTTGCTACACTTTTCGCTAGATCAGCTCTTTACCAAAAATATCATTCAGTCTTTCACGAATACTTTGAACGAATTCTGGATTATTTTTAAGTTTATGCTTCATATTTCGTTTAAAGTCATTCAGCCCCATACCAATTTCAGCAAAATCCATTTGGAATAAAGTGTCATTAATGACAATATTTGCTTGAGAGTCAGTGAGGCATCCTACTTTTTTAAACCACTTCTTGAACTGCTGATAATTTTCATCATTATTAAAAATATACCAAGAACGTACATTCGTATCGAATTTAGCCCCTAATTCTTTTACGGATGCATTGTCTTCAAATGGAACATCAAGATAGATTTTTTCAATCACTGCAATTTCATCCAGTGCCTTATCAGCAATCCGATGATGCAGTTTAAAATTCACACCTACAATTGGACGGCCTTTCTTAACGGTTTCATACTCTAATTGTAGATCTGTATTTTCGTTAATTTCTGCCACTATTTTGTCTAATACATAGCGTCTAAAATCTACCCAGCGATCATATTTGGTTTCATTAATATCAATCAGTGCTTTCAAGTTTTCTAAAAGTAATGGCACTTCATAACTCTTTTGATTGGCGTACTTAAATTCGTTTTTAATGAAATAAGTATAAAGACTCATACTGGCAACAGAATCTAGGGCAAAAAGATGTTTTAGCTGATAGGTAGTAAAATTACCCCCAGCCAGTTGAGTGAAATACGGCAACACCTCACTAGTAAAACGAATCTGAATCGCATTTTTAGAGTCATCTTCCCATCTTAACTCACGGATAATGGGAACGACAGAATGTACTTTTTTAGTCTTTCTCTTACCATTATCAGCAGGCTCCTCAATAATAAAATGAGCTACCCGGGATGAAAGCTCTTTATAGATCCGATCTATTGCAACATTAATTGAGTTACGTTTATTTAATCCTAGTAAATCTGCCAAATCATCCTTATACAAATAAATATAAGTTTGTTCGGTAATTTCACCATCTACCCTATTTTTCTCACTATAATTCGCAACCGCCATTGCATATAGAAGTGCCTTATATTCATTGGATGACAACTCGATTGGGCGAATTAAGCGGTTACTGGTACTGACAACGCCATTATGGCGAATGTTGCCTATACAGTAGGGAATATAATTCGTTTCTTCTTGCAATGGTTCAGATTCTGTCATAACCGTGATATTTATAATTTGACTTAGTTTTTATATACAAAAGTGGAAAAACTTTCAAGACTTTCACCACAAGATTCTAAAAGTGGAAGGTCCGTCATCAAAAAAAAGCGTTATTATCCGATTTTTTGCCTTTAAAGTGGAATTAAATACAGTATTTCCACCCTACAGTGACAGACCTTCCACCTTTAGCCCCCGAAATTACAGTTTAGAATGACTATTTTTACTTTTTTCACCCACATTCAGATAGGTTAAGTTAAATAGAAACCCTGATGTGACAAGGCTTCCACCTTTCAGTTAGATTCGAAAGGTATAACTGCACATATAATCATCAGGAAATATCCAATAAAAACAGATTATCCACAGGTTAAGAACATACAGTGACAACCCTTCCACCTTTAAGGCTTAGTTACGAGACTTTATTAACATATTAAACAATTGTTTTTTAAATTATTTTTAAATAAAAATAGCGGTTTAAAAAATAGCAGTGACAAACCTTCCACCCTAGTGACAGACCTTCCACTTTAGAGTGACAAACCTTCCACTTTAGAGTGACAGACCTTCCACTTTAGAGTGACAGACCTTCCACTTTAGAGTGACAGACCTTCCACTTTATGGTGACAAACCTTCCACTTTTAAAACTCTAAGAATTTGTTTTATATAATAAAAATGCACTCTTAATTATTAATTAGCTAAATAACTAATTATTCTAATTATTAATTAAGCTAGCTTAGTTAAAGATTTATTTTTAAGCTGTTTTACATCTGAACAAATAGGATTTATAAATTTTAAAACTATAGTAAGATGAGTGAAAGTTATTTATATTACTAAACATTCAAATACGGAAGCATCTGACACGCATGTCTGCAAAAATTATTACTGTTGCTAACCATAAAGGCGGATGTGGCAAAACAACGACTGTTGTGCACCTAGCCTCAGAACTTGCCAATCTGGGCAACAAGGTTTTAGTCATTGATTTAGATCCTCAAGCAAACGCAAGTTTACACATTGGGATCCAACATCCAAGCGAAATTGTTGTGACTACAGCAGAATTACTAGTGGGCGATATTTCGTTGTTGGCAGATGCATTACAAGAAGAAACGAACTTTGAAAAAGTATCATTAATTTATGGTTCCTTGAATTTAGGAAAAACTGAAGACCAACTAAAAGAAGAAGCTCCCCGTCCTTCTGAAGAGTTAAATATCAAGTTAGAACTGTTAAAAGATCTTTATGATTTTATATTGATCGACTGTCCACCTAGTCTTAAATTATTAACCAGCAATGCCCTGGCATCTTCAACACATGTCATTATCCCTATCGAATCCGGATCACAATATGGATTGTATGGGGTAACAGATCTTTTAAATCATCTTGAAAAGATCAAACGTATTAATCCAGATTTAGAGCTTTTAGGCGCTTTACTAATTAAGCATGATGAACGTCAGAATGTCTGTAAGCTGATTCGGAATGAAGCCTTGAAACAGGTAGGAAAACTTTTAGAGACTACCATTCCTCAAAGTACTAAAGTTAATCAAGCAGCGATTCTGCAACAATCACTTTTGAACGTAGAAAAAAATTCAAAAGTACGTAAGGCTTTTGAAAGCCTTGCCAATGAAATTGTAGCTAAAGTTTAAACCTGAGAGTATTATGGCAAGCACCAAAGAGCTTTTAGCTCAGAAACTGAAACAGAATACAGAAAAACATCAGCAAGCACAGAAAGACAATATTAGAGAGCTGAAAGAGTTTAGACGTAATGTTCCTATTGAGGATATCAGCCGTAGTCCAAACCAGCCGCGTAAATTATTTGAAGAGTCACAATTAAAAGAACTGGCGGATTCCATTGACGAAGTCGGTCTTTTGCAGCCCATTACAGTGCGTAAACTGGATAATCTGAAATATGAACTCATTGCAGGCGAGCGGCGCTTACGGGCGCACCATTTACTCGGCAAGTCTGTGATTGAAGCCATTATCATTGATGCGAATAATGTAGAAGCATCTTTGTTAACCTTAGCAGAGAATTTAAAGCGTCAGGACCTGACAGATTATGAAATTTTTATTGGCCTGAACTCACTTGATGAGAAGTTAAAGAAAAACAAGCAACGTTTAGCCAATTCACTGGGTTTAAATCGCGAAGATATGTACAAGTATTTAGCGTACGAAAAACTGCCTCAAGTAATTTTAAATGACCTTGATGTGGAACCAGGCCTACTAGGTCGTACTGCTGCAACTGCATTCAAAAAATTTCTGTCGGATCATATAGAGCAACTTTCTGAGGCCGAAAAGGCTTTGCTAGGGGCTTGGGAAAAAGTAAAAGACAAAAAACTAGAGCAAAGTAAAGTTACTGCCTATGCTGAAAAAATATTGAGTCAGGATCCAGGAAAACTGACCACAACATCTGTGGTTAGAAAAATTGAATATGCAGGTAAGATTGCGGGGAATATCAAACTCAATCAAAAACAGCTTAAGGTTTCTCTGAATATCTCGGAAATTGACGAAGCTAGTCTCTTACAACTAGAAGATTTTTTAAAACAGCTGATTCAGAAAAGTGAAAAAGTGTAGCAATTTGCTACACTTTTTTTTGACAATCTCAAACTAAGGCGTGTCATCAATTAAGCCAGATAGATCGCTGATAAGAAGTTTTGAGCCAATTTATCATAGCGTGTGGCAATAGGACGATATTGTTTGAGCTTGGCAAAAAATTTCTCGATCAGATGTCTTGCCTTGTAGATATGTCAATCATAATCACGCTGATCAATAGAATTACTTTTCGCTGGCATCACAACTTGACCCTTCGCCTCTAAAATTAGATCAATGACCCGATCCCTGGAGTTGTAGGCTTTATCCATAAGCCAGGTCTGGCTCAACGATAAGTCCAGCAACACATCTGAACCGTTTAAGTCATGAACCTGCCCATCCGTGAGATAAAATCCTGTCGGGTTGCCTAAAGCATCAGTACGGGCATGAATTTTGGTGCTTAAGCCCCCTTTACTGCGCCTATTCGCCTGATTTCCCCCCAGCGCTGTGTTGGTAAGCACGTACAATGGGGTGCAGTCTAACATCACATATTCATTGTCACGGTCATGTGACAGCACTTCAAAGACTCTCTGCCACACACCTGTTTTAGCCCAAAGACTAAAACGAGTATGCACTACTCTAAAATCACCGAAGCGTTCGGGTAAGTCTCGCCACGGGATACCTGAACGATAGCGCTTCAACAAATAGTCGGTTATCTTTGGCCGTTACTCCAACAGTACCCATTCGTCCAGGTAACAGATCTTTAACCTGTTCCCACCAATCATCTATTAATGCATAGCGTTTATTCATGAAGAAATTATGAGGACCGGTAGGATTTTCTCAAGCTAATTGATGACACCCTAATTCAAAATAAAAAAAGGTTTTTAAATATTATTTCTATAAGTCAATGTGACATTGACTTATACCAGGTTTTAATTGACTCAGCTTAGATAGTGTATGGGGGCCTAAAAAATTAATTAATTTATGTCTATAGAAAAAATAGAAATAAATGTTCATATATCAATGATATATGGTTGTTTTTTATAATAAATAGCCTAAGCAATTATTAGTAAATATATGTTTTTTGGATATGGTATAATTAGCTAAAAATCCAGACATCAGTGGTAAATTAAAATAAATCTTAAAATATGCCAGCCTTAAACCACAGCTTTAATTTTTGCCTACAGACAGCAGCCCAAGACGTTACCTAGTGTCACGTTACGGAACCACACTCAGTGAGCTTGCCGAATTCAACAGATCTAGAGATCTTAGTATATTGCCCTATAAATCCCATTTTCTTAAAGATTACCTTTAGATAGTCAAAGGCATTCAAGTGTACAGATAGGGACTGTGCCAGGAAACGTGCTAGTATGGAGGTGGGCAATAACTGCTTAGAATCAAGGTACGTGATTTTCTCAGTCGACTATTACGAATAGCCGCCATTTGGTAGATGCCTTTTAGTTAGATTGAACCGTCACTACTCTCCTAGACAAATTTAGTCTATTCTTTTTGCATAAATGATAACATTATGAATGGACAACGATATTCTCTCAGAATCACGTATTAATCATGCTGCTAAACATTCTCATTAAAACAAGGGAATGCATCTTTTTACTGATCGTACCTTGTTTTTAATTTTCCTCTGTTCTTTAATTTAGTACTATCTTTATCATTTATGAGCACTCACTGGATTCACTGAATGAAGTATATGGAAATCAGAGATTTGATTGAGGCTGAATTGAAAAATTATAGTTCTAATCAAATGATTCCATCCGAACGGTACTTGGCATTAAAGTTTGACTGTTCAAGGGAAACAGTGCGTAAGGCCTATGAACAGCTTCGTGCCGAAGATAAAATTTTCAAACGGCAAAATCTCGGCTGGTTCGTGAGTAATAAAAAAATTCAATATTCTCCAAACTCAATTGAAAATTTTCGTTCTTATATGAAGGCACAGGGTTTTAATGTCAGAACTGAACTAATCTCGACCAGACAGTTGGAGCGATTGGATCACAGTAATCTTTTTAGTGAAGAAAATCGTAAATTGGGCTTTATTGAAATTATTCGTTTACGTTATGCTGATGATGTACCTGTACTTCTAGAATATAATTATTTACCTGTTGCGCTGTTTCCAAATGTGCTGAATTATGATGTGATTACTTCGGTACAAGATGTCATTAAAAATCACTTTCATTATAATTACACGAGTAGTCAGTTAAAAATTAAAAATACCGGTGTGTCTCATTTTGAGAGCCAGCACTTAGGTATTCCTTTAAGTCAAACCGCCACTTATATTGAACGTATTTCAAAATCAGATGATCTAGTGATTGAATATGACATCGAAATCTGGTCACAGGACAAAATTGAAATGACCTTAGATATTCAAGCATAAGCTTATATTTATATCCTGCCCATTCAAATCCTAAGAAGTTAAATGGTTTTAGGATTTTTTTTATTTTCTTAGATTAGCATTAGACCGCCTTCATAAATCATTCTTACTCAGTTGCAAATTATAAATTCCAGCAACTAGATTGAATCTCAAAAGGGGGGCTTTTAGCTCTATTGCGATAACGTTCTGAAAGCATTTTGAAAGTTTTTAGACTGCCAATCCATACTTAATTTCTATTCTTCTTTATTGATTTCCTGATTATAGATTTTTAGTTCAGGATCCAGTTTACAGCGGCTTTTGGCCTCTAATGGCAACAGGGTATTGGGAAGCGCGTTTGATTGAGGTTAAGCAGGCAGGGAAAATTAGACGTTATATCACTTTATTAATGGACCCAAAGACATATCCACTGATAGGCTTGGCGAAGCTTTATGCTCAGCGCTGGGAAATAAAAATGTGTTACCGAGAAATCAAAAGTGATTTACAGGAGGGCAAGCATTTGAGGAGCAAGCAACCTGATTTATTTTATCAAGAATTATGGGGGGTATTGCCTATAATATTCTAAGAAGACAATGAAACATATGGCTCAACGTGCAAAAGTCAGTCCTTTGAGAACCAGCTTTCATATTGCATCTATTGGCATTCTGAATATATTAAGATTCGACTCTTTAGACTCCGCAGGTAATTTACCTAAACATTTAGAAAGTTTACTGGAAAAATCTAAGAGATATGTTTTGCCTGAGAGGGAGTGAGGAGTTGCCCACGAGTTATGAAAGGGACACCACAGAAATACCCAAGAAAATGCCAGTCAATTTCTTAA
This sequence comes from Acinetobacter sp. 129952, assembly GCF_056642055.1. Next base: position 7,286 of record NZ_JBWVSU010000014.1, read on the forward strand.
CTGACCGGCATTCCTTTAATTAAGGGCTTTCAGATGATTCAGATTTTTTGTCTTTCTCATTTCCATAATCTAAAGCAACCTGTTGTGCTTCGGCGGCGGCAGTTGCTTCTATTGGAATGGATTCATCTGCAATAGCTACTGTTCCAGTAAATCCAAATAAGCTCAGGATTAGAATCTTTGAATACTTTTCCATCTGAATTTCCTCTATGTTTCTAAAACTTAATTTCAGTGTAGAGGCTAAGTTTAAATTCCGATGTATGAGCTATGTCTGCGTATGTAAGATATTCAGGATCCAAGTTATAGAACCTTGGGTTTAGGTAAGAATACTTATCGGATGAGTTTTTTTTGTAGCGTTAATTGGCCAAATACAGACCGATTTTCTTAAAAATCTTTTATAGCGAAGATAATTTAATGGCAAATTATAAAAAGAGCATAGCAAATGGTCAACTGCGGTAATCCCCCCTACAATAAAATCCAAGAAGAAATAAACAATATGGAACCAGGTACGATGAAATGGATCAGCAATAATATTGAGTTAAATGAAATGCAGGGTGTCCATACTTTCTTATTAAGTTTAGAAGAAGAAGGTGGTGTTAATATGATCGCAGTAGGTCATGAGTCTTATACAGGAAATCGCCTAGTACATAAGGTTAAGTTTGAAAAGAATTAGCACCTCCTTTGAGAGATTTTTCTTTACCAGCCTTATTTTTGTAACATCCAGTAATTTTTTTGTAACCTTATTGTTATTTATTGTTCACTTTGTTTATTATATAAAAGATGAAAGGTGGAGAATTTAAGATGCTCACTAAGGTCGAAGCCATTGTCATTTCACTAATGGTAATTGCATTAATACTCATTATTTATGAAATGGGACAAGGACTTAATTGGACTTTATAAAGGCTTTCTCAGCTTAAAAAAGTCCTCAACTGATGGCATTAATTTATTTGTCAGAAGTTTCAAAATTTTGATCTTACCCTGGGCTGACTAAAGATGAATAATATCTATATTGGTGATATTGTTTACCTAGTTTACGGTAGTCATCCAATGATGGTTGAAAAATTGCAGGATAATTTAGTTACTTGTATATGGTTCAGTGATAAAAAACATTTTTTCCGTGAGAATTTTCCCTTAAATATCTTAATAAAAAAACGTAATTCAACAAAATATACCTGTATAGATTAAGCTTGAAAATTATCTTAAAGCTTCAATAGAACTGAATCAAAGCACCTTAGGCGGGCGAATTCAAACATGAGGTGCGATAGTTTCAAAAGCCTTATGATAATCAATAAGCTGAGAAAATTTCTCTAATAGTGTAAGCCAATCTAACGCTTTTCTAGGACGAGTATTCAGTGACATGGCAACTTGATTTAAATAATGCTGATCTGCCTGATTTAAATCAATCCCTTTAGGTAAATATTGCCTAATTAAACCATTCATATTTTCGCATGTGCCTTTTTGCCATGGTGAATGTGGGTCACAGAAATATACATCTATGCCTAAATTCTACCATCTCACGTCCACGGTCATAGGTCAACGTTTCACGCAGTTCTCAGGTAAATATTTCAGAGCTTTAGTTAAAGCCTTGCGCACTGATTCTGCCTTTGCATCAGATAATGTTGCCAAGATACAGAGCTGTGTATTTCGTTCAATAAGTGTTGCTATCGAACTTTTATTGTCTTTACCTTTAATTAAATCGGCTTCCCAATGACCCGGTATCTTTCTTGAACTTCGGCTGGGCGCTCATGAATAGTTTTAATATCCTGTAATATAGAATCTTTTTTAGGTTCACCGTTAGCTTTTCGCTTTTTATTTTCATGATGCAGACAGGATAATAAGTCTTTTTTCAACTCACCCTTTGGTAATGCTCGTATCGTTGAATAAATCGTTGTATGGCTTACATTCATTGTTTGATCCAAATCAGGAATTGTCTTTAAACGCTTCGATATTTGCTGAGGAGACCATAAACAACGGATCGCTTCAACAATAAATCTCCAGAGGATTGAATCGATTTTGAGCTTTCTGTGACTACGTCTACGTCTACGTCTAGCGAAGGTGTTATCAGAAGCATATCGAGCTTGATAAACGTCATTGATACTATTTCTTTTAAGCTCACCATAGATCGTACTTGGATGTCTTTTAATGAGTTCGGCAAATTTTCTTGGTGAAAAGCCTTCTTTTCTTGACTCAAGCATTAATGCAGTACGATCTTCAAAGTTAAGATGATGGTATGAAAATTTTATATACTCCATACCCTTTAAATTAATTAGGTGGTTTATGTCGCACTTCAAGTTTTACTCTGCCTTGCCTCTAATATTATTGAGAAACTGATTGATCAAAGTATTTCAAATTAAGAAATAAATAATTTTATATTTAGCTCTGATGGGATAACCATTAGGGTATTTTTTTATCATTAAAATCTAATTTGAGACATCATTATGAATGATTTTTTTCTAGAAACGAATCGAAGCATCAAAATCAATGACATTGAAGTTCGTCAGATACAGATGAAAGACTTCGATACTTGGGCAATCCATGCTGAGCCGTTAAAGAACTTCATTAAAGACCAAAAGCATTCAAATGAAATTTTGAGAGGGTTATTCAAAGCTCATAGTGTACAGGTCATTTCGACCATGGCATGTGTTACTGATCTGAACAATGAATCACTGGTAGAATTTGCTGCTGATAAACAGGGATTTAAAGAGCTACTTAGTGAAGTCATGAAAATGAATTACGGTACATTTCAAAACTACGTTATCACTTGAACTGAGGATAAGAAAGCTTGTTTGAATCGATATATTTCATCCGCAGATTATGTGCGAATGCTAAGAAATCTGGAGTTCGAATATTAACCAAAAAGAAGATCATTTTCTGATTTATGTGAGAGATCTATTCTATTTTTATATTTATAAGGCTAAACTTGCCTTCAATTTAATACTGGTATGTACCACTTAATTTTAGGGCGTGTCTTCAATATTAAATGTATTTAAAAATACTATTTGCATGTTCGCCTAAACGATGATTTTCCATTATTAGATAATGATCTAGCTCAGGAATAGTGATGATGACCATAATTACCAATGATTTAGGTCATGGTATGGGCAATGCCTGGGAAAATAAAGACTGGGCACATATTTCTGATCCAGAATTACAAAGCCTGCAGCAGCAATATTCCTGTTTACAAGGTCATTTTGAGATTTTGTGGTATAGTCCCCGGCCATTTTCATCTGCGGCTCTGGTCAAGGTGGAGCAGGATTTTGTGATCAGGGATGAAGCAGTCGCGCATCAGTATTTGATTAAGCGCAGCCATTGTTCCTTTCGTCGTGCCCGCGATATTTTACAGGAGCATGCCGTTCTTCAGCATTTAGCTAGCAAAGAAATTCCTGTTGCAGCATTGATTAGCTCAAATCAAGGTCTGACCGCTTTAGAGCTAGGTAACTGGACCTATGAAGTCTATGCAAAAGCAGCCGGCTTAGATCTGTATGCAGATCAGCAATCCTGGAAACCTTTTTTCTATGCTGAACATGCTGCGAAAACGGGGCAATTGCTGGCAAAGTTACATATGGCCATGCAGGATTTTCCTGAGCAGCAAGGCCGATCAGCATCTTATTTAGTGTCCAATCAGCAACTTTTAGACAGTGAAAATATCGTTACAGCCATTCAACGGCGCATTGCAAACAGTCCAGAATTAAGCCGTTACTTTGCCGACAAAAATTTGGATCCTTACTTTTTAGATCAAATCTTACAGGTTCACCAGCGTATTCAGCCTGTATTGCAACAAGCAAGCAGAATTTGGACCCATAACGATTTACACGCTTCTAATCTATTTTGGTCATCGCCAGATGCCAAAGCTGAGATTACTGCCGTGATTGATTTTGGTTTATCTGACCGAAACTCGGCAATTTATGATCTGGCAGTGACGATTGAACGTAATTTCATTGATTGGTTGGAATTAGAGCAGAACCCACATATTCAGATTGATGAAGCCGGTTTAACCGCTTTTCTCCATGCTTATTTTTCCGAAATACATCCACAAGAAGATTTTAGTATTTTGCCAGAACTGCTGAAAATCGTGCATCTAGATTTCGCTTTTTCAGAGCTGGAGTATTTTGTGGGTATTACCCACAACCTCAACCATGCAGATGCGGCTTATTACGACTGGATTATCGGTCATGTGGACTGGTTCTTTGGCGAACAAGGCCAACAATTTACCCAGACTTTAACTCGGCTCATTCAACATGAATTGCAAGCTTCTCAATGCTCTCTCTAAACCCAGCATCATCACCCACTTCACAGACATAAGGTTTCGTATGAACACTCGTCAACTCAAACAGAATGTATTAACTCGATCTTTAAATATGATCATTCTGTCGCAGCTGTGTTTAGCCCCGCTGACTTATGCTGAAGACGCTGTGCAACAGCTTGACACGATTGTTATCACCGCCGATCAAAGCATTCCTTACTCGAGTGCCAAAGTGAATGTTGAAGGATTTGCTACGAACAGTCTGCAAAAACTCCCTGCATCGGTCTCTATCTTGACTGCCGATCTCATTGCTGAACAACATGCTCGTGTGCTGAGCGATGTGGTAAAAAATGATGCAGCCATCGGTGAGGGCTATGCTGCAATTGGCTATTATCCAAACTTTGTCTCGCGTGGCTTTGCACTCGATTTGGCATCAAGCTACCTTATTAATGGCAATGTGATTCGTGGTGAACAAAATGTTGCACTTGAAAACAAAGAACGTGTGGAAATTTTAAAAGGCATTTCCGCGATTCAAAGTGGTATGTCGACCCCGGGTGGTGTGGTCAATTATGTCACCAAGCGACCTAAAGATATCCAGGCCCTGACATTCTCTGCTGATCAACATGGACAGTTTTCAGTGGCAACTGATCTAGGTGGTTTTTGGGGTGATGAGCAACAATTCGGATATCGCATCAATCTGGTGAATGAACAGATTGAGTCTTATGTCGATCATGTGGATGGTGAACGCTATTTAGCGGCATTGGCCTTAGATTGGAAAACATCTGAGCAATCTAAATTGGAATTTGATCTTGAAGCACAGCGTTCCGAACAAAAATCAGTGCCAGGTTATCAATTACTCGATGGCAAAGTCCCAGAAAATGTGAAATGGGATCGATTGCTGGGTTATCAGACTTGGGGTAAACCGGTCAAGATCGATAGTCTGAATAGCAGTTTAAAATATAGCTATGCTTTGAATAGTGACTGGAACCTGGGACTCGTTGCAGCACACAGTAAATCCAGAGTTGATGACTATTCAAGCTTTGCTTATGGTTATTATCGGGAAGGCTGTCTGGAAGAGTATTCCTGTAACACGTTTGGTAAAGCTGGCGAGTATGATATTTATGATTTTCGTAATCCGGATGACACCTTTAAAACCAATCAATTTAAAGTCAAATTGGATGGGGTGATTGATACCAATTGGGTACAACATCACCTTAACTTTGATTTGACTTACACCGATAAATCTAGAAATCGTTACAACGGTATAAACCAGTACATAAATTCAGAAGACTATGTTGGTAATATTTACCAAGATACCTACGACAGGATCCCAGAAGAAGGAAATCTAGGTCCTTATTTTAAAGCTTTAGACAGTAAACAAACTGCATTGACGTTTCTTGATCGTATTGAATGGAATGAACATTGGACCACTTTGATTGGCGGAAAATGGATCGAGCTGGATGAACAAGCATATGATGCAGATCGGGTAAAAGTCCGCGATACTGATTTAGGCAAATTTTTACCGCAATTTGCGATCAGCTATAGCCCCTTGGAATCGACTACCGTCTATGCCTCGTATGCTAAAGGCCTGTCAGATGGAAAAACAGCGCCTTGGTTTGCAGAGAATGCGGCTGAAACTCTAGCACCGATCTATTCAGAGCAATATGAAATTGGTTTCAAACAACAGATCCATGATTTCCTGTTGACTGCAGCCGTTTTTGATTTACGTCAGGACAATCAATATAGCAAGCCGATTTCAGGACTTCGCTATTTTATTGCGGAAGGCGAACAGCATAGTCAGGGCCTGGAATTAGGACTGAATGGTGCATTAACCGACCATCTGGCCTTAACTTCATCTTTAGCCTTGACCAAAGCCCGTTTAGAAAATGTGGAAGCGGTTGAATATGGTAATCATCAGGCGCAAAACGTGCCAAAAGCTCGTTTCGCAACACATCTTCGCTATAACGTACCGAGCATTGCAGGTTTCACTGTTCTGGCAGGTGGTCAATACAGTTCCAGCAAATATGCCAACAAAGAGGGTGCTGCGAAAGTTGCAGGTTATAGTGTGGTTGATTTAGGCGCTGCTTATCAATTTAAGCTAAATACGACCGATGCATTGCTGCGCTTGAATATTAATAATCTGTTCAACAAGAAATACTGGCGTGATGCAGGTGAATTTTTGGGTGATGATTATTTATTCTTGGGTTCGCCGCGTACAGCAACCTTGTCATTCAATCTGAACTTCTAAATTGGCTGCTTAATCAGGTTATATTGCTATGGAAAATATAGAAATTGCAGCGTTTATTTTAAACGTTTTAGGTGTCTGGTTGACCTCCAAACAATATAAAGTCTGCTGGTTGGTGAATATTGTCGCTGTATTTTTATATATGATTATTTTTTATCGTGTCAATTTATTTGCAGACGCAGCATTACAAGCCGTATTTATCTTGATGCAACTGTATGGCTGGTATAGCTGGACGAAAAAAGATCAAGATCAGGATCTCAGCGTACAAGTTGGCTATTTGAATCAGAAAATCTGGGTATATAGCCTGATTGTGGGTATCGTCGCTGGTCTGGTGATTGGCGCTTTATTTGCTCATTTCACCACAGCATCACTCCCTTGGTTGGATTCCATGTTAGCCTCTTTTAGCTTGGTGGCAAGTTATTGGGCGGCAAAAAAATATATTGAAAGCTGGGGATTATGGTGTGTGTTAGATGTGATTTATGTCGGCATGTATAGCTATAAGTCATTGTATTTAACCGCCGTGCTTTATTTTATTTTTATTCTTCTGGCACTCAATGGCTGGAGAATGTGGCGAAATCTTTATAGAGTGAAATTATCTTGAAATGACACTATTGCAAATAGAAATTTGAGGTGATGCTCTTTCCTTTAAAAAAAGTATTTATAGACTAAAAACTTTATTTGAATTGGCCGCAGCTTGAAGATGTTGCTGATATTTTGTGAAAGCTAGCTACCATACATTCAAAGCGAACCGAAGTTCGCTTTGAATGTATTTCACTTCTTAAAAGAACCCGGCTGGTTTGGTCGAATAGCTGACTAGCAAGTTTTTAGTCTGCTGATAATGATCCAGCATCATTCTATGATTCTCACGCCCAATCCCTGATTTTTTATAACCACCGAAAGCCGCATGGGCAGGGTAGATGTGATAACAGTTAGTCCAGACCCGACCTGCCTGAATAGCACGGCCTGCACGGTAAGAGGTATGCGCTGAGCGTGACCAGACACCGGCACCGAGTCCATAAATCGTATCATTGGCGATCTTGATCGCATCATCAAAGTCTTTAAAGGTGGTCACAGCCAATACAGGCCCGAAGATTTCATCCTGGAAGGTCTTCATGTCATTGGTGCCTTTAAAGATAGTCGGCTCAATATAGAAACCTTGACCCACTTCCTGACGTGCTTCACCACCAGTCAGGATCTGTGCGCCTTCTTCACGACCAGTGGCAATACAGCCCAGAATCTTGTCCTGCTGTTCCTGTGAGGCTTGCGCGCCAATCATGGTGTCAGTATCCAGCGGATGCCCGGTTTTAATCCGTTTCACCCGTTCAACGGCACGCGCCAGAAATTCGTCAGCAATACTTTCCTGGATCAGCGCACGCGATGGACAGGTACAGATTTCACCCTGGTTCAGGGCAAACATGGCAAAGCCTTCCAGAGCTTTATCCAGATAATCGTCTTCCTGATCCATAATGTCGGCAAAGAACAAGTTTGGTGATTTACCGCCAAGTTCCAGAGTCACCGGAATAATATTTTCAGTCGCATATTGCATGATCATCTGACCCACTGCGGTGGAACCGGTAAAGGCAATCTTGGCAATACGGGGATTGGTCGCCAGTGGACGGCCGACTTCGACCCCATAGCCATTGACGATGTTCAATACGCCCGGGGGTAAAATGTCCTGAATCAGTTCAGCCAGCACCAGAATACTAACCGGAGTCTGTTCCGCAGGTTTCAGCACGATACAGTTACCTGCAGCCAGGGCAGGTGCCAGTTTCCAGGCAGCCATCAGAATCGGGAAGTTCCACGGGATAATTTGACCCACGACGCCCAACGGTTCATGAAAATGATAAGCAATGGTATCTTCATCGATTTCGGAAATGCCGCCTTCCTGTGCACGGATACAGCCGGCAAAATAACGGAAATGGTCAATGGCCAGCGGAATATCGGCAGCCAGCGTTTCACGGATCGGTTTGCCGTTGTCCCAAGTTTCTGCCACAGCCAGCAGTTCCAGATTTTGTTCCAGACGATCTGCAATTTTCAACAGAATATTGGAGCGGGTGGTCGGTGATGACCGGTTCCATTGCTCTTTGGCTTTGTGTGCTGCATCAAGCGCCAACTCAATGTCTTCTACAGAGGAACGCGGCACTTTGGTAAAGACTTTGCCATCTACCGGAGAAATGTTGTCAAAGTATTCACCTTTGACCGGAGCGACCCATTCGCCGCCAATAAAATTCTCGTATTGTGCTTTAAAATGAACTTTTGAATCAGGTTGATTAGGATCGACGTAACGCATATTTATTTCCTTTGCTTATTTTCGTATGGCAAAACCGCTTCTACAGCTTTGGTATAAGGTACTTCTGCACCTTATTTGATTAATATAACTGGTATAAGGTTGGAAAAAGGTTGGGGCTAGCATGTTCACGATATTTTCATCCATTTTAAAAAAATAACGATTACAGCGGATGTAAATCATGAATTGTTGTGAGAATAAGGAATGATGACAAAACAAGATTTGATGGAAAAAAGGCACAATACTGATCAGCTTCGGCAAAACAGCAGTTTGTCTCCCTTACATGCAGAACAGCTGGGACAGAGTATTGCCAGCTCCTGGCAACGTTCATCCTCGGCTGAAATCCCGAAGAATCGTTTAGCAGCACCGCTGACGGATTTAAAAAAGACCACTTCTTCCTCAACTTTAGCCCAAGCCCTGCAACATTGTGCTCAGGATTTAAAACATATTGCCGAGCAATCTTCTATGGTGCTGGCGGTCGGAGATATCGGCAGCACCATCATTTGGGCAGCTTCTAGCCCACAAATGCAAAGTGCCGCAGAAAGTGTACATTTTATTGAAGGTGGGCAATGGCGCGAAGAGCTAGTCGGAACCAATGCATTGGCATTATCCTTAAAAACTCAACAATCCAGCTGTGTCTTTTCCAGTGAACATTACATGTCCTCCATTCATGATTGGGTTTGTTACGCTGCCCCGATTATTGATCCCTATTCAAAACAGGTCTTAGGTGTCATTGATCTGTCGACTACCTGGCCAAAGCATAACAGTTTAGCACTACTAGCTGCGGAGCGCTGTGCTACGATCATCCAGTCGGCTCTACTAGAATGCCAGAAGCAGCGCCTGTTTATTCGAGCTTTTTCAGTACCTCAAGTGCTGTTTAATGGCAAGATGCTGGTTCTGACTCCTCGACAGATTGAAATTCTAGCCATTCTGGCCTTATGTCCGCAGGGCCTGAGTCTAGATACCTTGCATCAAGCCTTATATGGCGAGCGCAAGGTCAGTATGGGGACTTTAAAAGCAGAAATGTCACAATTACGCGATTTATTAGGTGGTATGCTGGGTTCCAGACCCTATCGTTTATTGGCGCATGTAGAGGCTGATTTTTTAATGACAGAGCAATCTTTAGATGCTGGGTATATCGATTCAGCCTTGAAATTATGTACCGGCGTATTTCTGGCCAAAACAGAAAGTCCATTTCTATGCGCCTGGAGAGATTGTCTGGAATCACGCCTGAGCGATGCCATTTTCAAGGCTAATGAAACCGATGTCTTGCTGAAACATGTGGCACATTTTCCTGAAGCGATTGATGCTGTAGAACGCCTGATTGAACTGATGCCCAAAAACCATCCCGTTCATCAGACTCTGTTAAAATATAAAAATCTTTAAAGCTGATGTAAATGTCGGTACAAAGCTAAACAGTTAAAATAGGAATATTCTGGAATATTAAGTATTATCCTTGCTTACTGTGAGTTTACTTATTAATTTAGACTGAACCTGATCCTAAAATTTTTATCAGTGGCTACCCAGTTTGCCGTTTGCCTAGCTGCTTGATATCAGCTACGCTCACCTTCATGTCATTTGAAGGACGCGCAGTTTATTCCTCAGGGATCAAATATAATCGTAAGATAATACGCTATGAAATTTTATTTATGGCTAGAACGGGCTAAAAAAATAGTGGCATTTTTCTACCATGGGATTAATGTCGATATTAATAATGAAGGGGACTTCATAAAAAAGAAACACCCCCCGCTTTTATCCTCTTATGAAGGCAAAAGGATCAGCCAGGAACAGGAAAATGCATGTCTGCTCTTGGCACACTTCCTCAGGAAGTGAAACAGGGGCTGTTAAAAATGTAAGTCAGATACTTGGAGAGAATACTTACATTGAGGTACTACATCGCCGCTTTAAAAATATCTACCACTTGGGCATGGTTGGCTTTACGTGGATTGGTCAACATGCAGGCATCTTTTTGTGCATTTTCCGCCATGATGGCCAAGTCAGCTTCTTTTACATTCAATTCCGTCAGCCCAGATGGAATACCAATTGAAGCCGAAAGCTGACGAATGGCGCCAATCGCTTCATAAGCTGCTTCAGTTACGGTTAAGCCTTCTGTATTCACCCCCATCAATTGGGCAATTTTGGCATAACGTTCAGGACAAGCAATCAGGTTAAATTCACAAACATGGGGGAGCAGAATTGCATTACAAACACCATGCGGCAAGTTGTAGAAGCCTCCGAGCTGATGTGCCATCGCATGCACATATCCTAAAGAGGCGTTGTTAAAGGCCATTCCGGCAAGATATTGGGCATAGCTCATGGCATCCCGTGCTTCCAGATTATCCCCATTCGCCACTGCCAGGCTAAGCCATTCGCTGATCATGGTAATCGCCTTTTCTGCACAGGCATCAGTGATTGGATTTGCTGCCGTAGACACATAAGCTTCTACTGCATGCGTCAAGGCATCCATACCTGTTGCCGCAGTCAGCCCTGCAGGTTTGGCCAACATAAGTTTAGGGTCATCAATCGCAATGAGTGGTGTACAACGCCAATCTACAATCGCCATTTTCACATGGGTATCGGTATTGGTAATGATACAGAAACGTGTCATCTCCGAAGCTGTCCCTGCCGTAGTATTGATTGCAATCAGTGGTGTCATCGGGACGGTACTTTTATCAATCCCTTCATAATCACGGATATGTCCGCCACCTGCAGTGACTAGACCAATGCCTTTGGCACAGTCATGTGAGGAACCCCCACCTAACGATACAATAAAATCACAGGCATTTTCATTATAAGCTGTAACTCCATGATGCACGTTAATATCAGTTGGATTGGGTTCCGCGCCTGGGAAAATATAACTGTCAACACCCGCCTCTTTCAAATAATTTGCAATATCATCTGCAACACCAAATTTAAACAGCCCCGCATCAGTTACAATCAGCGCTTTCTTGGCACCTAAATTTTGTGCTTTTATCCCGATTTCTTTAGCACAGCCCGGACCAAAAAGTGAAACACAGGGAATATAAAAACCGTTAGTTTGATCTGAAATATTTTTAAAAGCCATGGCGTGATTCCTTCTACCATTAATTGATTATTTTATCGGTGACCCTCACCGTAATATAAGTATTGGATGAAGTTAAAAAGAATCCTACCTACCAAATACCTACCAATTTAAATTTCTGATTCTAGCCAAAATAATGAATCTGAAATATTTAAAAGTAGGTTGCCAAGGTTTAGCAGATACTGGGTAGATTGGTTCAATAGAGGGCATGTAAGTAGCGCACTAGGCTGTTTACTACTTTCTGATTTTAAATAAATACTAAAATGCTTTATTCATTTTTAAGATAAAGATAAAAAGTACAGGGCTTAGAAATACCCATAGAGCCACAAAGCTAATACTGGAGCTAAACCGGGTCCGTAATAAAACCATTACGACGAATAAGAAAATACCTGCAGCGAACTTAGTGTACGTAGGAAAATTCGCTAAAAAAGCGTACCGAGATTTTCGGGTTTTTACGATCTGCTTTTCACTCACCGCATAAAAACCAAAACAGCTTAGCCATAAAAGAACGGTTACTGCGATCCATATCATGTGGAAGACTCCTGCTGCGCAGATTTTAGTTTGGCCTGAATTTTATTGACCGCCTTTTGCTGAATGGGCGTAATTTTCTGGTGTAAAAAGAGGGCAAGCAGTGCCAAGCTCCACAACATCAGATCGATTCGCAGAAATGGCCAGTAAGTTGTAAAAGAATCAATATAATCATGGAAAATGAGATAATAAATATTGATCAGCGGCAGCATAAAAGCAGTACCAATCAGGATTTTAAGCTGAATTTTCCATAAATATTGCTGCGGTGTTAAACATGCCAGAATGAAACTGCCGAGCCAAATACTGAAAAAACTATAAATCTCATAATTTGGTGCACCTACAGGGATGCTGATAAAACGATTCGCATAGAGATAAGCCAGCATGGCAATCGGCAAGCCAAGTATCATGGTGATATTCAAGCGGTTCACCAAATAATGTCCGAGATGAAACCGCACTGATTTTTTCTGCATCTGGCGTTTCAGACTCCACAGCAGCAGACCGGAGGCAATCATGGTGCAGCCCAATATGCCAGAGAAAAACAATCCTAAACGTAAAGCAGGTTCAGCAAAACGTGCCATATGCAAACCATACATGCCGGCATTGAGTGTGGCAATTGCACTTTCATTGCGTGTACTTTCAAGCAGTTTTCCGGTAGCTGCATTTAAAATAAGCTGTGCCTGATTTCGGGTAATGGAATGATCTTGGAGTTGGGTTAATGTTATTTGTGCCAGCTGGGTATTGGGCTGCTTGACCGTGATATTGTCAAATTCCGCATATCCCCAGTGTTGCTGTGCCGTGGTGATAAAATGTTGAATTGGCAGCATCTGGGTTTTCACAGGAACTGAGGGGGTGGCTGATGTATTGATTGTGCGAATTTCTTCAAAATATTGAAAGGGATTGTCTGGATAAAGTTTTTTCATACCGGAAGGCAGCACGATATAAAAGAAAATCGCCAACCCGGTAAATGTCATGGTCAAAAAGAACGGCAGAGCAATCACTGAACTGACATTATGAAAATCCAGATAAGAGCGCTGTCCTTTAAAGGCTCTTAAGGTAAAAAAGTCTGTCAGGATTTTTTTATGGGTAATGATTCCTGAAATCAGAGTCAATAACATGATAAAGGCAGCAATCGTCACAATCAGCCGACCAATGGTGTAGGGCATACCATAGAGCTGAAAATGAAAATTATAGAAAAAATCTCCCCCTTGGGTGGCCGAGAGGTTTAATTCTTTTCCTGTCGAAGCATCCAGGGTTTTGACTTCATAGCCACCATCCGCTTTTTGCCAGTAGACTTTATTCACCGGTGAGTCTTGATTGGCGACTCCGATATACCAGTTTTGGGCGTCCGGTGCATGCTGCTGTAAATAGCTGTAAGCAGATTTTAAGGCAGTTTCCTGATTGACTTGCATTGTGGCAAATTCAGGCTGCATCCATAGACTGATTTCATGTCGGTAATAGGTGACCGCGCCTGTTAAAAAGATCGCAAAGAGTAACCAGCCAAAGCTTAAACCCAGCCATGAATGTAAACATGCCATGGATTGACGGACAGATTTATGCATGGTTTAACCTATGAAGCGGGAGAAGAGAAATAAAATAAGTAAAGGAATCAGGCTATAGATAGAAAGCTTTTTTAAACTTTGGATACAGAAGATTCCAATCACAAAACAAACATAAAAAATCAGGGCAGTAAATGCAGCCAAATAGACAGACTCAGCTTTAGGCAAATAAGCTTGTAAAAAGTAAGCCAGATCGAGTGCGATTAAATAACTGCACAAGTAGCCAATGCCAAAGGTCATGCCTAAGCGATAGAGAATGGCAAGTGGCTGCACTACAACAGACATCATATTTGGCCTTGAATAAATCTATACTGATGAAAATCTAAAAACTTAATAAACAAAACTTAAAGTCGTGACCAGATACTGTTTTTTATAGGCCTGCTGATTCAATTTTCCTGCCTTGTCTGCTTCTTTGCCGACTTCAATAACATATTGACCTTTCCATGGCGTGGCGATCGTAATCTGGCCTTGGCCGTTGGTGGTGTATTTTTTTAGCCAAAATTGCGGGGAGAAGACTGTGACTTCAGTATCCACAGCAGGTTTACCCTGATACAGCACCGTGAATGTATGGCTGTTGATTTGGGTAGGGACAATATCCAGTTCGGACTCAGCTTGCAGGTTCTGTCTACCTGCTTTGGCATGATAGCTCAGCAATGATTCGCCATAGATCAGTTCATGACTAAGTTGGACATCGGTCTGGCCTTGGGTCGCATAGACCAAATGATCCTGTTGCATTTGAGGACTAAATGTTTTTTTGGCCTGAATGGCCTTTGCTTGATTAAAAGACTTCAAGGCACCTTGCTGCGTTTCTTTAAGCTGTTCACTATATTCACCAAAGAACGCATGAGTCTGCTTATCTGTATCACGTTCCAGCCAAAGCATATGCGCCTGAGCTGAAAGTGTCATAGACAGTCCGAGGGTCAGAGCGATCATTTTTTTCATTTGTTTTACCTGTTTTTGTGTATGTAGTGATGATTTAGCCCTGAACATGTCGTCAAGGCTAAGTTTGAAAATCAGTATTTAAATTTCACAGCAACGCTGTAATTTGCTGGTGCACCATAAAAACCTTGCTGATTCGGGAAATTGAACAGATATTTTTCATTGGTCAGGTTATTACCATTGGCTTGCAAGGTCATATGCTCATTCAGCTCATAGCTGGCCATTAAGTTCACGAGCGCATAAGCATTCTGCTCAATGATTCCAGCTTTCTGGGTAATCACTCCATTGGCGGTTGCTTCAGGCACATCTAGATAGGTCTGATCTTGCCACTGCACACCAAGGCCCAGTTTCAGTTTTGGAAGTTGCGGCACCTGATAGGTAGTTAAAAGATTAAAAGACTGGGTTGGATTGAAGGTACGCGCATCACCGCCATTGATCAGATCTTTCAGGCTAAACTGGGTATAACCAAAGCTTAAGTTTAAATGGTCGCTCAGTTGTCCCGCCAAGCCGAACTCGTAGCCTTGGGAACGCAGGTCACTGACCTGAGTTGTGCGTAAAGTCGGGATACCATCAGAATCACGAAGCGGATAATTACTTTGCTCCGTTCTGAACACAGCCATGGTGGCGGTAAGCTTGTCATCTAGCCAAGAACCTTTGACTCCGACTTCATAGCTTTCACCTTCGATCGGTTTGTTAATGCTGCCATCATCTGCTTTGGTGGTTTGCGGACGGAAAATCGAGGTATAACTCAGGTAACCTGTATATTCAGGGCTAAAGTTATAGGTCAGACCGGCATAGGGTAAAACTTTATCTTCATCATAAATGGTGTCGGTCCCATAACTGCTACCACTGCTTTCAGCCTGAACGTAGTTCGCACCTAAAAGCAGTTTCAGATCATCATTCAGATGCAGTCGGGTCGCAGCATAAAGGCTCTGGTTCTTCTGCCGGATATGCATTTCACCACTGGTTTTCGACATATCCCAGCTTGGTTCTTCGGGTGTAAAGCTGGCTAAATCTGTGGTCAGCGGATTGACAAAGCTGCCAGCATAACCCAATTCATCCAGACGATTTTTGGCCCAGACATAGCCCAATGAGGCTTCATGGCGTTGTCCCCAAAGCGGATAGGTGCCGCTAAAACTCAGGCTGGCTTGTTGTTCTTTATTGTCATCAATATACATGCCTGGGTAGAGGAAGATGCCTGAAGTGCCATTTGCGCCAGGTTTGCCGGACAGAAACAAGAGCTTTGAATCGCGTTGTGTACGTTTTTCATCATAGGTCAGTTTGGCTGTCCAGTCGCCACCCAGTTTTTGTTCAAGCTCGGCAAAGTAACTTTTAATATTGCTATCCCAGTGGGCCCAGCTTGGACTGTAATTATAATTCCGTGAGTAACTGAGCTGCTCGCCTTCAGTATTGATCAGTGGATTAGAACCCCAATTGACACCATTCGGCTTGTGATTGGTTTCGGTATAGCCAGCAGTCAATAGAGTTGTGTCAGTAATATCTGCCTCCACAACAGCACCTATGCCGTTTTTTTCCAGTTCATAACGATCCAGATAACTGTCGCCTGTTTGTTGATAGCCAAATACACGACCTCTGACTTTTCCATCCTGGGTGAGAGGAGAGGATATATCTGCTTCATAGCGCTGCGTATTCCATGAGCCATAACTGGCATTAAAGGCTGTTTGAAGGTCGGATGTCGGGCGTTTGCGAATCATATTAATAGTTGCGCCGGGATCGCCAATTCCATTATTTAAGGCATTCGCGCCTTTCACCACTTCGATACGGTCAAACAAAAAACTGTCTGGATTATCATTATTATAATTATAGCCTTCGAGTGGAATACCAACGCCATCGACTAAAACATTTGAAATCTCGAAACCTCGGGCAAGGTAGGAGGTCCGTTCCGTTTCCTGATTGCTGACGATAATGCCAGGGGTATTGCGCAGTACGTCCCGGGTATTATCCAAGGCAAAGTCATCCAGTTGCTGGCGGGTAAGGACATTGACTGTTTGCGGCGTTTCCTTGAGTGGAATATTCAGTTTTGAGGCGGTTGACGAGTTTTGGATGATATAGGCTTTACTCTGTTCAGAGCTGAGCTCACTCTGTTCTGATTCCGCTGTAACGGTAATCGTCGGTAATTGCTGAGTATCATCGGCAAAACTTTGTTGTGTAACTAAAATCGAAAAACTGAGTAAAGATAGTTTAAATGATGAAGGAACGGTAGAAGACATTTTAGTTAATGTAAATGATAATAATTATCACTAATTTTATTGTTTAATATCTCTTAAAGCAATCTCAATATAATAGGAAATCCAAATGAAAAATGAGTTAATGATAGGTAAATCTACAAATAAAAGTTTAATGTAAGAAGTAGGGAACAATAAAATATCACTGTTAAAAAAAGATGTTATTACCTTACTTTTGTGCTCCTGAACCAATTTGTTTATATACTGCACTATAAATTTTCAAATCCTCAATCTGGAGTGACTTTGTTGCATAAAGGCTTCAGAGATAGATCTTTTCTAAGTTACTCGAATTCAAGTGACAACTTGGGTATGAGGTCGACCTAATTCCGTTAATTTATCGCCTAATAATTTAATGCAATACATTTTGGTTTTGACCAAACTTCGCCGATGATAGCCTGACCATTTCTTCCATAGTGTCCTGCCTAAACATTTAACGGTTCGAAGTAATTCATCTCGCTCTTGCGAATGAACTTTTGTAGTTTTCTAAGGCTTTGCATTTTTTCTGGAGGGAACTACCGCATATGCTTACCGGTCTGCAATGACTTGACGGCATTGCTTGGTGTTATAAGCCTCGTCTGTATAAACTGAATCAATCTGTTCATCCAACGGAATTTGATCAAGTAACTCCCCAAGGATTCGTGAATCACTCACATTATTCGTTGTGAGCTGAACTGCTCGTATTTGAAGAGTTTTAGCATCTATAGTGGGTATTGGTATGTTGAATGTAGTTCAGAAATTCTGTAATCGAGCCATGGCTTTGTAATAGGGTGGCCAGTGACATCACATATTTGTAGGCATTCAAGGCAGTTTCAGCTCGTAGTCCGCTCAGCATATTTTGTGCATCGATGACCTGTGTGGCGGTGCCCATATCTTCTTTAAAAGACAATTCTTGGATGCGTAAATTTTCCTGTGCGGCTTTCAAGTTTTGTGCCAGAAGTGCATCACTTTGCTGTGCACTGAGTGCTTCGCTATAAGATTTATAAATCAGATTTTCAATTTCTTGCTGGGTGCGTGCAGTGAGTAATTCTGTAGCAGAGCGTTTGAGTTCGGCAGCCTGAATATTCTTGTTTTTATCGATCCCGGAAAACAGGTTATAGCGTGCGGCAACTCCGACAATCCAGTTTTCATTTTGATCCAGACTATATTCGCCAAAAGCAAAAACATTCGGTTTTTTTGCCGCTTGCTGGGCTTTCACATTGGCTTGAGCCAATTGGGTATGCATGAATTAGCTCTACATGCTTTACATGTGGCACTGATGAAAGGCCAAGGTACACAATATTTATGGATTGATTCAACAACTCTGCCAATTTGTAAAAATCAACGTATTTAGCGTCATAAATCATTAATCCAAATTGCATCACATGGTAGAAGCTCAATGGGCTGGTTTTATGGCTGTAAATTACGTATTGCGATGAATCAATTTGGTGAAATTGCCTGTTCTGCTTTATCGAATGGACATGTTGCTAATATAAAAATGGTTGAGCAATTGGTTGCTGGTATAGAAGCAAAACTTTACGGGGATCGAGGTTACATCAGCCAAGAATTAAAAATTAGATTGAAAGATCAAGGTATTGATTTAATTACTTATCATCGGAAGAATATGCAGGCTATTCAACTCTGTGCATCAGATAAATATCACTTAAGACAACGCAATAAAATAGAAATATTATTCGGCTTATTGAAGGGGCAATACAATTTAGTGACGAGTAAAGCACGTAGTCTTCATGGATTTCTGCGTGGAATTTACGCCTCACTATGTGCATATCAATTAACCCATCGAAATAAGCCAACAATTCAAATTAAGGAATCATCGGCTTAAGCAGGATTCGGGTTAAATAAGCTTTCAAAAATAGCTTGATACACTAAAGCTATTTTAAGCAGGCAATGAATATGAAAGAAAACGTTAAAGAAAAATAAAAAAAACAGCGTATGATTTACTCAATGGAATTTTAGATGATGCAGACAAGATGATCCGTAATGATTGGTCACGTGCCGAAATACAAGAAATTTATGACTTGCCTTTAATGGATTTACTGTTTCAGGCACAGCAAATTCATCGCCAAAACTTTGAACCGAATACTGTTCAGGTCAGTACTCTGCTTTCAATTAAAACGGGCCGTTGTCCGGAAGATTGTAAATACTGTTCGCAATCTGCACATTACGATACTGATCTGGAAATTGAAAAACGCGTAGAAGTACAAAAGGCGATTGCTGAAGCCAAACAGGCCAAAGCTTCCGGTTCGACCCGTTTCTGCATGGGCGCAGCATGGCGTAATCCGCATGAACGCGATATGCCGTATGTGCTGGAACTGGTGCAGGAAGTCAAGAAACTGGGCATGGAAACCTGTATGACTCTAGGAATGCTGAATGCCTCACAAGCGGAACGTCTGAAAGATGCAGGGCTAGATTATTATAACCACAACCTTGATACCTCACGTGAATATTATGCCAATGTCATCAGTACACGTAGCTTTGATGACCGCTTAAATACGCTTGATCATGTACGTGATGCCGGAATTAATGTCTGTAGTGGCGGTATTGTCGGCTTGGGCGAAGGCGTACAAGACCGGGTCGGTTTGTTGTTTGAACTAGCGACTATGCCGATTCACCCGGGTTCGGTGCCCATAAATATGTTGGTTCCTATTGAAGGCACACCACTGGCCGATGTTGAAAAACTGGATGTGATTGACTGGATTCGTACTATTGCGGTAGCACGGATTATTATGCCGAAGAGTTATATCCGCTTGTCGGCAGGTCGTGAATCTCTCTCTGACTCTGATCAGGCACTGGCATTTATGGCTGGAGCTAACTCATTATTTTCAGGTGATAAATTGCTTACTGCCCCGAACAGTGGTGAAGGTAAAGACAAAGCCTTGTTTGCTAAATTAGGCTTAAAAGCTGAAGCTGCCAAGAAAACAGCTAAAGAATTGGCTGTAGATGCGATGCAACCTGCTTAATTAATCGTGTAACAAACAGGGATCATTTCAACTTGAATTGGTCCCTTTTTTATTGGAACAGACAAAATGAAGATACTGATGATTACGGGTTGGGGGCTAGGAACAGCGGTCTTAACCCCGTTTGTAGAACAGTTGCGGCAGCAGCATCAAATTAAAGTATGGGATATTTTCGATCCTAACGTAGAAAGTCTTTTGGCCGAAAAAGTTAGGCAGGCGAGTTCTTTTGATGTCTTGATGGGATGGTCTTTGGGTGGACAGTTGGCACTTTTGCTGGCTAATGAAATCCAGCAACAATTGAAAATTGCCAAGCCAGTGATTTGCTGTATGTCAAATCCCTGTTTCGTGGCCAACGAAGCATGGCCACAGGCAATGCCAGTTGAACAATATACACAATTTAAATCCTCCATACTGGCTGATCCAAAACGCGGGATGCAGCGCTTCTGTACCTTAGTCACTTTAGCTGGCGCAGCAGCGCGTGAACGTGCAAAATTACTGCACCAACAGTTAAATAGTATTGATTTAAACTATCAGGTTAAGCATCTTTATCTATTGCAGCAATTAAATCTAGTGGATATCTTAAAAAATCATTCAGTCAAGATGTTATTTATATTTTCCGAGAATGATATGTTGGTTCCTTACAAAGTTAGTCAAGAATCTGTGTTTTTAACAACCCAAAATCTGAATTTGGTAAAAATACAGGGCACGCACGATGCCATCCTTTTTGATACCAAGTTACTCGTTGAGCCAATTTTAAAATTTTTAGCCGATCTGACTTAAGCAAAAAGAGATTGGTAGCTCTTGACGTTTCATTTTCAGATTTAACGCGCTAAGATCAGTTTTAGTTTTAATAATTGGGGTAAATTCTGTGCAGGACGCTTTTGATCAACAGCATATTTGGCATCCTTATACCTCCATGACACAACCCTTGCCATGTTACAAAGTTAAAGCTGCAAATGGTGCAGTCATTGAACTTGAAGATGGTACCCAGCTGATTGATGGCATGTCGTCCTGGTGGTGCACAATTCACGGTTATAATCATTCTGAACTCAATCAGGCCGTAACAAAACAATTAGAGTCGATGTCACATATCATGTTTGGTGGTTTGACTCATCAGCCTGCGATTGATGTGTCTAAACTGCTACTTGAGATCACGGCGCCTGAACTGGATAAAATTTTCTTTGCCGATTCCGGCTCGGTCGCGGTTGAGGTGGCGTTGAAAATGGCTGTGCAATATTGGAATGCACGTCAGCAACCACAAAAAACTAACTTTGTTACCACACGCTCTGGCTATCATGGCGACACCTGGAATGCCATGTCGGTTTGTGATCCTGTAACTGGTATGCATCAAATTTTTGGTTCGAGTTTGCCGAACCGTTTATTTGTTCCGGCACCTCAAAGCCGTTTTGATGGGGCATGGCAACCCGAAGATATACAGCCACTTGAGCACCTGCTGGTACAGCAGCATCAACAGATTGCTGCCATGATCATTGAGCCGATTGTGCAAGGTGCAGGCGGGATGCGTTTCTATCATCCAGAATATTTAAAGCAAGCTAAGTTGTTGTGTGAAAAGTACGATGTACTGCTGATTTTAGATGAAATTGCCACCGGTTTTGGCCGCACTGGAAAACTATTTGCTTATGAACACGCTCAGGTCACACCAGACATTATGTGTATCGGTAAGGCATTGACTGGTGGTTATATGACCTTGTCAGCGACCTTAACCACTCGCCATGTAGCAGAGACGATTTCAAGTGGTGAAGCGGGTGTGTTCATGCATGGCCCAACTTTTATGGCTAATCCGTTGGCCTGTGCGGTCGCATTAAAAAGTACCCAGCTGTTACTGGCTCAAGACTGGCAGACGCGTATTCAACAGATTGAAAGGACACTAGAACAATATTTACTGGATTTAAAATCCTTGGCACAAGTCAAAGATGTGCGTGTCCTCGGCGCAATTGGCGTGGTTGAGCTACATCAAACTATTGATTTGGCGCGTTTTCAGGCTGAATGTGTATGCCGTGGCGTCTGGATTCGTCCTTTTGGCCGTCTGGTCTATGTCATGCCGCCATATGTAATTTCAACACAGCAACTTGAAACTTTATTAAAGCATATGCGGGAGATGATTCAGCAGATAGAGGCAGTAGCATGAACCATCTTGACCATTTCCAGCAGCAGCTAGATGACTTGAAACAGCAAGGGCAATATCGCCAGTTTAAGTCCAATATTTCTAGCCAGCCACGATTGCAACTCAATGGCCAAGAGATGCTGAATCTGGCATCCAATGACTATTTAGGTCTGGCATCCAACTTAACGCTACGTGAAGAATTTTTTGACCTCACGCCGATGTCTGAGCGATATATGAGTTCAAGCTCTTCACGTTTACTGACAGGAAACTTTCCCAATTTTGAACAACTTGAAGCACAGATGTCACAGGCTTTTGGACGTTCAGTACTGCTGTTTAATAGTGGTTATCACATGAATATCGGGATTCTTCCTGCGCTCAGTAATGCTAAAACCATGATCATTGCTGACAAACTGGTACATGCCAGTATTATCGACGGGATTCGTTTATCTAAAGCTGGCTATGTGCGTTACCGCCATAATGACCTGCAGCATTTGACTCAGTTTTTAGAAAAATATCAGTCAGATGAATCTATCCAGCGCATCATTGTGGTAACTGAATCAATTTTCAGTATGGATGGGGATGAAACAGATTTAGCTGCTTTGGTGGCATTAAAACAGCAGTTTGCAAAAGTCATGCTTTATGTCGATGAGGCACATGCAATTGGTGTGCGCGGTGAACGTGGATTGGGCTGCGCAGAACAGTATCAAGTATTGGATCAAATTGATTTCCTAGTCGGTACCTTTGGCAAGGCTTTGGCTTCAGTTGGTGGTTATCTGGTCTGTGCGCCAGTGATTCGTGACTATCTGATCAATAGCATGCGACCTTTAATTTTTAGTACCGCCCAGCCGCCACTATGTATGGCCTGGACTAGATTTATTTTTCAGAAGGTAGAGCAGCTTCAGGCAGAACGAGTACATTTGGCAGCATTGGCTGTACGCTGTCAGCAGGGCATTCAAGACTTGGGATATCACTGTCCGTCAACCTCGCAAATTGTGCCGGTACTGATTGGTGAGGCAAAACGCACCATTCAGGCGACTGAAATTATGCAACAGCAGGGGTTTTATGTGCTGCCAGTACGTCCGCCAACGGTTCCTGCCAACACCTCCAGACTCAGAATTTCCCTGAACCAGAACATTTCTGCGGATGAGCTGGACGCATGTCTGCAGGTGCTGAGGAATTTACCGCGATGAACAGCAAACAGATTGCCCAGCGTTTTGCTCAGGCAAATCTCAGTTATGAACAGCATGCGCTGGTACAAAGTACCGTAGCTGCAGAGTTGATGCATTTCATGCAGCAGCATGTGGCACAACCACATTTGCAACGGGTATTGGAAATTGGCTGCGGTTCAGGATTGTTTACCCGGCTTTTTATGCAGCATTATAGCTTTGATCATTTATTTTTAAATGACCTATATGTCGAAGTGAAGCAGCACTTCCCGGAATCTAATCGGCTTTTGTGGGAGATTGGTAATATTGAAACCTTGCCACTGCCTCAGTCTCTGGACATGGTGTTGTCTTGTTCTGCATTGCAATGGATCTCGGATTTAAAAGCATTATTGCTCAACATTGCGCAGGCCTTAAATCCCTCTGGGCATCTGTGTTTTGCCAGTTATACTGACAATAATTTAAAGGAAATTAAGGCACTGACCGGACAGGGCTTGGATTATCTGCCTTTAGCGGAGGTTTGTGAACTGCTTGAATCCTTAGGCTTTGACATTCTGCTGCAGACAGAAGAACAGATGACCTTGCATTTTGAGCATCCGAAACAGGTGTTACAGCATATCAAAGCCACTGGTGTACAGGCGACGGCACAGGGGTTTCGGTGGACAAAATCGTCCTTACAGGATTTTTATACCGGCTATCGACAATTCCAAGACCCTGAAAGCAAACAGTATGCACTGACCTATCATCCGGTTTATGTCATTGCACGGAAGACAGTATGAGCGCACAGATTTATTTTGTCAGCGGCATTGATACCGCAATTGGTAAAACCTTTACTACTGGTTTTCTGGCCAAAAATTGGAATGAGCAGGGCATTCGTACCATAACCCAAAAGCTGATCCAGACCGGAAATGTCGATATATCAGAAGATATCGAACAGCATCGTGCAATTATGGGTTGTGGATTGTTACCGGAAGACCAGCAAAAACTGACCATGCCGGAAATTTTTACGTATCCGGCTTCACCGCATCTTGCTGCGCGGCTGGATGGGCGAGCCATTAACTTTGAACAGATTCATCAGGCTACCGAACAGCTGGCTGCGGCCTACGACTGTATTTTGCTGGAAGGTGCCGGTGGTCTGATGGTGCCCTTAACCGAAGAGTTCCTGACTATTGATTATATTCAGACACATAATTATCCGGTGATTCTCGTCACTTCAGGGCGTTTGGGTAGTATTAATCATACCTTGCTGAGTCTTGAGTTGTTAAAACTCCGCGGGGTTCAATTATATGCCATTGCTTTTAATCATGCAGATAACTCCAAAGATCCCTTGATCGCTGAAGATACCATTGCTTATTTAAAACAGTATTTGCAGCGTGATTTTGCTGATACGACATGGGTTGATATTCCAGCTTTAAATTTAGCCCTGTCTTCTCATAAGTAAGTGATCCGCTTGCAGCGAGGCTGATGTGAATGCTTAAATATTGAGGTTGCGCCACTGTAAATTGAATCTGATAGCCATATTTGTTTAACACCATTTTCATCAAATATAAGTCTAGCCCATGCCCATTTTGCTAGGGAGATTTATGCCAGAAACGCTGTCCCAAGTATGCATATCTTCAACCTTTGATTATCATTATGAATGATCAGCACACATGCAGCATAGCAATTGAAATGGTGTTTGCCTGTGCATGCAATAGAGCATTGTTAAGTAGGTTTTTAAAGACGGTATCTAGTTCAAAATCGGGTAGGGCAATTCGGGTCAGGCTCGGTCAGTCAATTGTTAAACTGGGTTCAATTTCCGGATAAAGCGACTGTAAATCGGCAATCACCTGAGTCAGGAGCCGTGCAATTTCAATACTGTACTAGATATCACTCAGTACTTGATCGGTAGAGGAAAGTGCTAGAAGCTGTTCCAGTAGCTGGGTACATCGGCGGATACCAAGGTGTACCTGCTGCAAGCTCTGTTGCAATTTTGGCGAGCTTGCCTGTTGTTCTGCCATCAGTTGTGCAAGCTGAATATGAGTTTTGATCGCGGTTAAAGGACTACGCAATTCATGGGCGGCGTATGAACTAAATACTTTTTCATTTTCCGGATTTTGATGCAGTTTATGTATTAAGTGCTTAGAGTTTTGGGCAAAGGACTGTACCTTGGAAGGCATTACTTTGGCATCTAAGGTTTTTAAATAGTGAGTAGCATCATTCACTGATAAATTTGGCTGACTTAAAAGGTTGAAACTTCATCTAAGGCTTTAAGCTCTCGACGAATAATCAAAACGATTAAGTCTATACATAGCAATAAAGACAAAATTATTGGTATTAATACCGATTATAAAATCTTTTTGAGCAATTATCCACGTAGGAACATCCGCTCTGCTACCACCACTTGAATATCCTCACGACGTAACACATAACTGAGCCTCACCTTGTTGCTTTGTACTAAAGCCAACTACTTGGTGGCTTAAATCTTTTGGTGCACCTCGGGTTTTTGCTACCACATGCTGAACGACACTGACGTCAGAGCTAAATAAAGACACTTTATAGGCAATCAACTGCTCTTGATTGGTGGAATGAAGTTGTTGGGCTAGTACATTTTCATCCAAGTTTTGCATCGGCAGTTGTTGAGTCAATCGAGCGACCATTGGATGGCTGAATCAAACCAAATTGATATATTTCCTTGACTGAGCAAGGCTTTATTGTAGGTAGATCAACTGGTTGTACGATAGATCTTGAGTGCAGACCTCTTCATTTAGAAATTATATTCCCTAAGAAGCTTTCAGTGGTAGGTTTGTGCAACAAAGCCTCTTGCAAATAAAGGCTATCAAGGGATTTATACATTGTATCCAAATAGTTTATGGCCATTAAAAGCAAAAAAGCACTAAAAACCAGATCTCGAGCTAAAACTTTATAACCAAGA
Organism: Acinetobacter sp. 129952; assembly: GCF_056642055.1. The sequence goes on from NZ_JBWVSU010000014.1 coordinate 33,544, forward strand.
AATCAATAAAAGAAGAATTGGGATTGAACAGGTATTTGGAACTTTGAAAACCTTCAAAATCCTTGCCGAGCGATATCGCAACCCTGGCAAAAGACTAGGATTAAGATTTAATTTAATTGTGGGAATCCATAATTTTGAGCTGAGTAAAAAGTGAATTATGAAAGAAATCTAATGTATAAAATTTTAAGAGATTATAAAAATTGGTCATACCAAAAAATAAATTAAATCTTTTATATTGTGTTTTTGGGCTAATATTACTAATATCGCCAATACAAAATGCACATTTTATCTCTTAAACACTAAATTGGTCATACCAATTTAGTGTTTAAGTACAATAAACTGTTCAATCTAGTAGTTAAGCATTTCAAGGAGTAGACAATGCTTCAACAGTGGCAACAAATTTATGATCCTATAGGCAATATCTGGATTTCGAGTGCTATTGCGCTAGTTCCAATTATTTTCTTTTTTTTAGCGTTAGCTATTTTTCGCATGAAGGGTAGTGTAGCCGCTACAATTACCGTTTTTTTAGCCTTTCTGGTCTCATTATTTTTATACAAAATGCCAATTGGAATGGCATTAGCATCAATGGTCTATGGATTCTTCTACGGCCTGTGGCCAATTGCATGGATTATTATCGGTGCAGTTTTTATATATAAGATTTCAGTAAAAACAGGACAGTTTGATGTTATTCGTTCGTCTATTCTGTCAATTACAGAAGATCAACGTCTGCAAATGCTATTAGTTGGGTTTGCTTTTGGTACGTTTTTAGAAGGTGCGGCAGGTTTTGGTGCGCCCGTCGCAATTACTGCGGCACTGTTGGTGGGACTCGGCTTTAAGCCTTTATATGCGGCTGGGCTATGCCTGATAGTTAATACTGCACCTGTTGCTTTTGGTGCAATGGGAATTCCGATCATTGTCGCTGGGCAGGTTTCAGGTGTTGACACCATGGAAATCAGTCAAATGGTTGGTCGTCAGTTACCCTTTATGGTGCCAATTGTATTGATCTGGATCATGGCAATCATGGATGGTTGGCGTGGGGTTAAAGAAACTTGGCCTGCTATTTTAGTTGCCAGCTTATCTTTTTCTTTAGCGCAATATCTAACATCAAATTTTGTTGGGCCTGAGTTACCCGATATCACTGCTGCAATTGCATCATTAATCAGTTTAACTATCTTGCTTAAGTATTGGAAACCAAAACATATTTTTCTTTTTGAGGACAAAAATATACAGGTAGATGAAACTATTATCAAGCAAGCTCGTAAACAATATAGTGTGGCACAGATAGCCAAAGCCTGGTCTCCATTTCTGATACTTACAGCAATGGTGACGATCTGGAGCATCAAACCTTTTAAAGATTTATTTGTTAAGGACGGCCCATTAAGTGATTTAGTAGTTTCAATTAAAGTGCCGTATTTGCATCAATTGATTCAAAAGCTACCACCTGTCGTGCCTGAAATTAAAGATTATGATGCGATTTATAAGTTTGATTGGTTATCAGCAACGGGTACGGCGATTATATTGGCGGCATTGATCACGATTATTTATTTAAACATGAAACCTAAAGAGGCAGTTTCGACATTCTTTGAAACCGTGAATGAACTAAAAACCCCAATTTATTCGATTGGTATGGTACTGGCTTTTGCGTTCATTGCAAACTATTCAGGTCTGTCAGCGACGCTTGCTTTAGCACTGGCACATACGGGTCAGGCTTTCACGTTCTTCTCACCATTCTTGGGTTGGGTTGGAGTGTTTCTTACAGGTTCAGATACTTCAGCTAACGCATTGTTTTCAGCGTTACAAGCAACTACAGCACAGCAAATCGGTGTGCCTGAAGTCTTGTTAGTTGCTGCCAATACCAGTGGTGGAGTAACAGGTAAGATGATTTCCCCTCAATCAATCGCGATTGCTTGTGCAGCAGTGGGTTTAGTTGGTAAAGAATCTGATTTATTTAGATTTACAGTAAAACACAGCATTATCTTTACGGTGATGATTGGTATTATTGTGACCTTACAAGCTTATGTTTTCCCGTGGATGATTCCGTAAACGGGTCAAGGAAAAAAATGAAAGTCTCCGACAAAGTGGTACAGCGTTTACGTCTATTGATTGAAAAAAATAATGTGCAAGTCGGAGAGCGATTGCCTGCTGAACGCCAACTCTGTGAACAGTTAGGTGTGTCTCGTAGCTCTTTACGTGAGGCGATTCAACAACTGATTACCGCAGGGATTATTCAGAGCAAAGCGGGTGCAGGCACCTATTTAAAGCAGTTGCCTGCACATTGGTCACAGTATCAAATCGTTGAGCCATTATCCGGTTTGATGGATCAGGATCCTGAATATCGTTTTGATGTACAAGAAGCTCGTATGGTGCTTGAAGGTGGTACAGCATGGTATGCCGCACAACGTGCCACACCCAGTGATTTGATCAATATTCGTCAATGTTTTGAGCAGATTAGCCATTTTCAGGCTTTAGGTGATGATGCCCACGCAGCAATAGCGGATGCGAATTTTCATCTGGCGATTGCAGAAGCATCCCACAATCTAGTGCTGATCCAAATGATGCGTAGTTTGTTTGATTTATTGCAAGACAACGTGATGTTAGGGCGACGTAAAGTTTACACCACACCACAACATTTTGAACAATTGCATGACCAGCATTTTGAGGTGATGGACGCAATTGAACGTCAAGACTCAGAGACTGCACGTAAGGCAGCTTGTGGGCATATTGAATTTGTTGTTCAACGCGTACGTATGATCGATGAAGAAGAAGCTCGTCGTCAACGTTCGAGTCGATTAAATAGGACATAAGTTATGATTATTTCTTCTGCAAATGACTATCGTGAAGCTGCGAAACGTCGTTTACCGCCATTTTTATTTGAATACATCGATGGTGGTGCCTATGCGGAATATACTTTAAAGCGTAATGTAGACGATTTATCAAAAATCGCTTTACGTCAACGTGTGTTAAATGACATGTCTGAGCTGAGCTTAGAAACGCAATTGTTTGGTGAAAATTTGGCGTTGCCAGTGGCATTGTCACCTGTAGGTCTAACGGGTATGTATGCGCGTCGTGGCGAAGTTCAAGCCGCGGTTGCCGCAGATAAAAAGGGCATTCCATTTACCTTATCAACAGTTTCAGTTTGTCCAATTGAAGAGGTGGCACCTGCGATTCAACGTCCGATGTGGTTTCAACTGTATGTACTACGTGACCGTGGTTTTATGAAAAATGCCTTGGAACGTGCTAAAGCCGCAGGCTGTTCTACCTTAGTATTCACAGTCGATATGCCTGTTCCAGGTGCGCGTTATCGTGATGCACATTCAGGAATGAGTGGTAAAAATGCTGCAATACGTCGTTATATGCAATCGTGTATGCACCCACACTGGGCTTGGAATGTCGGTTTATTGGGTCGTCCGCATGATTTGGGTAACATTTCGAAATATTTAGGTAAGCCGACAGGTCTGGAAGATTATATCGGTTGGCTGGGAAATAACTTTGACCCTTCAATTTCTTGGAAAGATCTTGAGTGGATTCGTGATTATTGGGAGGGTCCCATGGTTATTAAGGGGATTTTAGATCCTGAGGATGCCAAGGATGCGGTACGTTTCGGAGCAGATGGAATTGTGGTCTCCAATCACGGTGGTCGTCAGCTTGATGGTGTTTTGTCTTCTGCTCGTGCGCTTCCTTCAATTGCAAGTGCGGTCAAAGGTGACATCAAAATTTTAGCAGATTCAGGGATTCGTAACGGTCTTGATGTGGTACGTATGTTGGCTATGGGTGCAGATATTTGTATGCTTGGTCGTGCATTTGTATACGCACTTGGTGCTGCCGGCGGTTCTGGGGTAAGTAATTTACTAGATTTGATTGAGAAAGAAATGCGTGTGGCAATGACATTGACTGGTGCAAGAACCATTGCAGATATTACATCGGATTGCCTGGTCAAACTAGAGAAAGAGTAAGCGATTTAATTACTCACATTACTAAGGCTTTGCCAACTTTCCTTTGGAAAAAGAGATTCTTATCTAAATAATTTGGGTAAACAAAGCTTCCTTTTGAAAAAAACCAACCTTGGTAAGAGTCACCAACATAAAATACACTAAATAACATAATTGGTATGTTAGTAAACTCTATATATAACAGTTATATAGAGTTTTTATTTTGTGTGGTGTAATTTAATGTAGGGTGGGGTAATTTGATTTTTGGGCACTAATTTATTGTGATAATCAACAATAATAACCAACATACATATGCTTAATCTAAAGGTATTTTACTGACTGGTATAATTTTATGATGAGAGGGGTGTTGCCTGGGGCTACGGTTTCTGTTTTGCTTTTTGACGTAACACGTACAAATATAAGCTTTCTACTTTTTCACGTGCCTAGGGTGTGGTACGCAAGAATCGCAATGATGATTTAACACTTGGATCTATGCAAAAACATCTAACTTCAATTTTACGACTTAAACTGAACCGTACCGGGTTTGTCGGAGACCAAACTTTCTGAGATGAGACGCATTGCTTCGCAAGACGTAGCGAAGCGTAGTGATCCGATGAAAAACCTAAATATACCCCTGAAATCAGAGATAGAGCGGTTCAATTAGAACTAAACCCAACTATCGCAACACTAGGCTTTGGAGAATCTCGTCGTTTCTTAATTGCGTCGTAATAATGATTATCAAGATAAAATCAAAATATACAGATTTTTGTGTAAATCCTGAGTAGAATTCGACTTTTATTTTTTCTCCAGTAAAAAGGCATAGCTTTTCACTATGCTATTTTGCAAGGACGCTTTATGCTCGCGCTAGATATACAACATATTCGAATGAAACAACACGCCACTGATAAAGCACAAGCGTTGCAATGTCTAGTCGATATCTTGGTCGAAGACCAATTGGTTACCCCTGATTATATTCATGGGTTGACCGTGCGCGAACAACAAAGTGCAACGTATTTAGGGCAAGGAATTGCCATTCCGCATGGGACGCCTCAGTCTCGCCAATGTATTTTAAAAACTGGTATTCGTCTGGCACACTTTCCTGAAGGAGTTGTTTGGGACGGGGAAAATAAAATTTATTTAGCAGTGGTGATTGCTGCGAAATCAGATGAGCATTTGCAAGTCTTACAAATTTTGACGCGAGCTTTAATTAATGATGTCGCTGATCAAGTGAAACAGGCTCAATCTGCAGAGCAAATTATTGCATTATTACAAGCCCAACCCGCATCTTTGGCATTGCATGAAAATTTAATCGCCACTCAAGTTCCTGCACTAGATGTAGAGGATTTAATTTGGCAGGCAACACAGTTGCTGAAACAGCAAAAAATGGTGGAGTGTGGTTTTCTGTCGGGTTTAAACCTAAACAGCATGATTCATTTAGGGGAGGGGGTCTGGTCGATCACTTCAAACCAGCATGTTTTGAGCCCAGCTGTAAGTTTGGTAAAAGCGGAACAGGTTTTAAGCCATCAGCAGGAAATGCTCAAGACTTTGGTGTGTATTGCCAGTAATGAGCAACTGGATATGCAACGGTTTCAACGGTTAATGGATATTTTGTTTGATACTGAACAAGTCCATACCATTAACCAAGAGCAAGATAGTCACCAGTTGGCGCAGTTAATTGGTGCTGAACTGATTCCTGATTGGCCATCTCGTCGTATTGTCTTAGCTAATGCTCATGGTCTACATGCGCGTCCTGCGACATACTTGGTCAATATGACCAAGAAATTTGCAGGGGATATTCTCGTTGCTGTAGATGAGGGGGCTTACGTTTCGGCAAAAAGTTTAACCAAATTATTAGCCATGGGATGTCGTCGTGGTCAAACTCTGACTTTTATTGCACAACCTGATACTGATGCTGTAGCAGGCTTAGAACAGATTATTGATGCAGTTCAACAGGGCTTAGGAGAAGAGGTTGAAGCTGTTGATCTTGTATCTCATCAGCACAGCAGTAGTGACCCAGTCGTAAATACTTTGGAATTAATGCCTTTTGAATCACATGGCGATACGGGTAGCTGCGGTATTGCGGCATCAACTGGCCTTGCTTTTGGTCCTGCACATGTGGTGAAGCCACATGAATTTAGTTATGAACGTCGCGGACAGAGTTTTAAAGCTGAGAATGAAAAGCTTGAAATTGCGCTTCATCAGGTGAAAAATAGCTTACGTCAATTCATTGCACATACTGAATCTACTGCCATTAAGCAGATCTTCATGGCACATTTGGAAATGCTGGATGATCCAGACCTCCTCCAAAGTGTACAACGCGGTTTAAAACAGGGGTTGTCTGCTGCTGCAGCTTGGCATGCTCATATTGAAGTGGCTGCTACCGCACAGGCTGCACTTAGCGATCGTTTACTTGCAGAGCGTGCGGCTGATTTAAGGGATATTGGTGAGCGAGTTTTGGCTGTTTTGTGCGGTGTGGCCGATGTCACAGAACCCGAGCAACCTTATATCTTAATTATGCATGATGTTGGCCCGAGTGATGTAGCGCGTCTGAATAAAGATCGTGTTGCAGGCATTTTGACCGCGGTTGGTGGAGCGAGTGCCCATAGTGCTATTGTGGCACGTGCTCTGGCTATTCCAGCAGTCGTAGGTGCGGGTGTAGCTGTTTTAAATATTGAGAACCATGCCACAGTACTAATTAATGGGGATACTGGTGAGTATGTGGTCTCACCCGAGCAAAGTCAGATTGATCATGCCATTGCAGAGCGCCAACGCCAGCGTGAGTTGCGAGAACAAGCGGAACAGCATTGTTTAGAACCTGCCATGACACTGGATCAACATCAAGTTGAAATCGCAGCCAATATTGGCAAAGTGGGCGCTACGATACAGGCTGTGGCCGATGGGGCAGAAGCAATTGGTTTGCTACGCACAGAATTGGTCTTTATGTCACACAGCAGTGCGCCTGATGAGGCTACACAAGAAGCCGATTATCGGGTGGTGTTAGATGCTTTGGCGGGTCGTCCATTGGTGGTACGTACACTTGATGTGGGCGGGGACAAACCTTTGCCGTATTTGCCTATTGAAAAGGAAGAAAATCCATTCTTGGGCTTACGTGGTATTCGTCTGACTTTACGTAAGCCAGAGTTGCTACGTCAACAATTGGTTGCTTTACTTAAAGCAGCGGATAATCGCCCATTAAGAATTATGTTTCCTATGATTGGGCGGGTTGAAGAATGGCGAGCAGCAAAAGCAATTTTGGATGAGGTTCGCATACAGCATCCATGTGAAAACTTACAAGTCGGTATTATGATTGAGGTTCCTGCGGCAGCATTGTTGGCTCCAATTCTTGCTCAAGAAGTTGATTTTTTTAGTATTGGAACCAATGACTTGACTCAATATACTCTGGCGATTGACCGTGGTCATCCACTATTGTCTGCCGAAGCTGATGGCTTACATCCGAGTATTTTGCTATTGATTGATCAAACTGTTCGGGCAGCACATCAGCATGGTAAATGGGTGGGCATTTGTGGTGAATTGGCTGCTGATCCAAAAGCTGTGCCTGTATTGATAGGCTTGGGCGTGGATGAGTTGAGTATGTCGAGTACCAGTATTCCATTGGTGAAGGCGCAAATTCGTGGTTTGAACTATATAAATTGCCAACAGGTCGCACAGCAAGCCTTAAGTTGTGACAGTGCGTCTGCCGTACGTGCATTGGTGGAGTAATTACCGAATGGCTAAGATATTAAGCATTACTCTGAATCCTGCAATTGACCTCACCGTGCAATTGGATCAACTAAAAGTTGGCGAGGTCAATCGTCAGTTAACAGCCCAAAGCCATGCAGCAGGTAAGGGCTTAAACGTGGCACAGGTCCTTAAGGATTTGGGACATGAACTGATTGTGAGTGGCTTTTTGGGGCAAGAAAACCGTCAAATTTTTGACCATCATATCCAGCAAGAGCAATTTGATAACCAATTTATTTATGTTGCAGGTCAAACACGACAAAACATTAAAGTTGCAGAAGCTTCTGGTCAGATGACTGACATCAATGGCAAGGGCTTTTTTGTAGATACCTCAGCAAAACAACAACTATGTGAACGTCTATCTCAACTGATTTTAGAGGTTGATGTGATTGTGATTGCTGGCAGTTTGCCACAAGGTTTTTCTGCAGAAGAGCTTTCGACACTGATTCTATGGTTACAGTCTGCGGGTAAAAAAGTCGCAGTAGATACCAGTGGTGTTGCGTTGAAAGCAGCAATTGCTGCCCATCCTTGGTTGATTAAGCCTAATACAGATGAGTTGACAGAAACCTACCATTTGCCAGCAGAAACGTTTGCAGAACAGCAGCATCTTTTTGCCAGTTTAAATAGTCAGATCGAACATATTGTGGTCTCGATGGGTGAAAACGGGGTGAACTGGCTTCACCGCACGCAAACCCTGCATGCTACTGCACCGAAGGTCACCGTCCAAAGTACGGTGGGTGCGGGAGATTCCTTGCTGGCAGGTATGATTCATGGCTTGTTGAGTTCAACTTCCCCAGAAGAAACATTGAAAACAGCAACCGCAATTGCGAGCAATGCTGTGACCCAAATTGGGTTTGCCCTTCCAGACTTTGCTGTTATTGAAGATTTGAAATCGCAAATCTCAGTCCAATCATTGAGTTAATACGATGCAAGAGATAAAACATATTTTATTTGTGCCACATAGTCCCGAGCAGCCGATTAATGCAGTGATTTTGGCCAAAAAACTGTCCAAAGCAGCAACAGCACTTGGTATTTCCAATGATGTGGCGACATCAGTTGAGCATCTCGATTTATCAAATGTTATTGATACGGTTGTTTTTGTTGGACAGAAGTCGGCAGATGCGACTCAACTGCGTGACAAGGTTGTGAAAGTCATTGGTTTGAATAACGCGCAACACGATGCGATCATGCTTTTGCAACAAGTTCTTGAGCATTCAGATGCTTTAGATGAAACTATTGCAGCCAATGTAGGGGTTACACGCTTTGTCGCCATTACAGCATGTCCAACTGGTGTTGCGCATACGTTTATGGCGGCCGAAGCCTTACAACAAGGTGCAGTAAAGCACGGTTATCAGATTGATGTTGAAACCCAAGGATCGGTTGGGGCTAAAAATGTTTTATCGGCAGAAAGTATTGCCAAAGCAGATGTGGTGATCTTAGCAACGGATATTGAGGTCAATACAGATCGCTTTGTAGGCAAACGCGTATATCGCTGCAGTACAGGATTTGCCCTTAAGCAAACGGATAAGACTTTTGCAAACGCAATTGCTGAAGCCAAAGTGCTTGAAACGGGTAAGCAAACAGCCACTAAGACAGAAAATGAAAACAAAGAAAAAACTGGAATTTATAAACACCTTTTAACAGGGGTGTCTTTCATGCTGCCGATGGTGGTGGCGGGCGGTTTGATCATTGCCATCTCGTTTATGTTTGGCCTCAATCCTGTTGAAGGAAGCTTTGCCGCATCCTTAAAGCAAATAGGTGCTGCAGCATTTACTCTTATGGTACCTATGCTGGCAGGTTACATTGCTTATTCTATTGCGGATCGTCCGGGTTTAACTCCAGGTTTGATTGGCGGTTTACTTGCAACACAATTAGAGGCAGGCTTTCTCGGTGGATTAGTTGCAGGTTTTATTGCAGGTTATATTGCGTTATTTTTATCAAAACAGCTTAAACTCCCAAGTAGCCTAGAAGCATTAAAACCAATTTTGATTATTCCACTATTGGCCAGTTTAGCTGTTGGTTTAATCATGATTTATGTGGTTGGACAGCCTGTTGCACAATTGTTTGAATTACTCACACACTTCCTTGCCAATATGGGGACGACCAATGCCATGATTATGGGGATTATCCTTGGGAGTATGATGTGTATTGATGTTGGGGGGCCAATAAATAAAGCGGCTTATGCCTTTACGGTGGGCTTACTTACGTCACAAACATACGGACCGATGGCGATTACCATGGCTGCGGGTATGGTACCGCCATTGGGTATGGCAATTGCAACTTTTCTGGCAAAGCATAAATTTGCCAAACCTGAGCAAGATGCAGGGAAGGCTGCTGTAGTTCTGGGCCTATGTTTCATCTCGGAAGGGGCTATTCCGTTTGCTGCCAAAGACCCGATTCGAGTGCTTCCATGCGCGATCGCAGGTGGTGCTGTAACTGGGGCTTTGGTTGCATTATTTAAATGTGAACTAGTCACTCCTCATGGCGGTGTAATGGTACTGATCATTCCGAATGCGATGAATTATCCATTAAAATATTTATTGGCGATTGCGATTGGAAGTGTGGTGACTGGTGTAGCTTATGCCGTGATAAAACAACGGTTAGAATAAGCCCTTCATAGAAGCTTTGTGAAAGCTATTTAGTGCAATAAATGAATATTTGCTCAATCCTATTTTGGACCAGTTGGAGAGTCTCTGCTTGAATTTGTCCAGGTAATAGGTCATGAGCGATATTGCTGAATCGGATTGCAACCTTACAAATCGAGCCAATAATTTCATCGACTTCTTGGACACAAAGTTCCGCTTCCTGAGTACCAAGTTTCACAAGAGCTTGTCGAGGAATATCCAGTGCCTCACCCATGATATCCATTTGATGATATCCCCCTGGTCCTTCACAGAAAGTAACATCATAGGCAGGGGCTAGTTTCCATTGCCCATTTTGGGACATCAGAAATGAAAAGTTTTTGCAATGATCATCTCGATTATTGAATACTACATTGAAAACAGCGTAAGCGTCCGCTGAACCCCATCGCTATTTTTTAATTTGAGTTGGGTTTCCAGCGGTGTGGCAGTAATTCTTCAATCTGGGTCACTTTATGTGTCGGCAACCTTTTCAGCACATCACTTAAATAGGCATACGGATCTAGCCCATTCAGCTTTGCTGACTGAATCAGGGTCATGACATTCGCAGCTCGCTGACCACTGCGTAGCGAGCCAGCAAACAACCAGTCCTTGCGTCCCAATGCCCAGGGACGCATTTGATTTTCGACCCAATTGTTGCAAATCGGTAGATTGCCATCATCCAAATAGCGACTTAAAGCTGGCCAACGCTTCAGAGTGTAATTGATCGCCTTGGCGATTGGAGAACTCGACGGCACCGTCAGATAATGTTGGTTGAGCCATTCATATAGTTGTTGCATCACCGATTGGCTATGTTGTTGCCGGTATTCGCGACGGTGTTGCGCTGTACCATCGGTCTTTTTCCTGAGTTCTGCTTCTATGGCATACAGTTTCTGAATCATCACTAATGCTTGTTCAGCGACCTGACTTTTCCCGGTCACATGCAGTTCATGGAATTTAAGATGTGCATGGGCCATGCAGCCCACCTCAATGATCTGGCCTGATTTAAAGCGTGCTTTATAACCACCATAATCATCACAGACCAGATGGCCTTGCCAGTCTTTCAGGAACTCTTCAGCATGCTTATCCTGAAAGTCATAGATCACCGCCTGAAGTAGATTGTACTGTGTGGTGGCATAGGCCCAGACATAACCTTTCTTCGGTTTTTTCTCATTCTCACCCATCTGCATGATGGTGACCGGTGTTTCATCGGCATGCAGCACCTGTTGCTGCAGTACAAGCTGTCACAGCTGCATTGCGTTGAGGCAGGTTCGTGCTCAATACGCAGAGTGAGTAGATGATCAGGTAGCGGTCGACGTTTAGGTTTGTTGGCTGGGGCTTTCTGTGTCGCTGCATCGGTTTTAGCTGCATTCAGCCGTTCCAGTTCCAGATCAACCGCGGCAATATCTTCTTCAACCGCTTCATCCCAGAGGTGGATTTGTTTGGCCGTTAAGTATTCATTCTTCTGGGCGAACTTATGCCGTTTAAACTGCAAAAGTTCATGCTCGTATTTTTGATTGAGATTAGAGAGAGATTTAACTTTAGAATCTAATTGCTGATTTGATTGTTCCAGTTGTTGTTTTGATTATGCTAAAGACTGATGCTGCAGCGCCAACTGTCGGATAAATTCCAGCAGGTGTTCATGGGTCAGTTGGTTTAAATCAGGCAGCACTTTCATGACTGCAGTATGGTTGAGATCATGTTTGGAGAATAGCAGAATGGATGAGTTCGATTTAGAGCATTGTTACCACTTGCTGCAGACCGATTCTTTGCCAAGTTAAACCGTGGATCAGTGCTTGTAACTGCTCCGGGCTGAGGGTCACGGTTTCATCTTGGTGAACTTTAGCCCAGTGGAATTTTCCCTGTTCCAGCCGTCGGGCACATAGCCAGATGCCCAGCCCATCATGCACCAGCACTTTCATGCGACGGCCACGCTTATTACAGAACAGATAAGCACAATGCGGTTTGATATAGCCAAAGGCTCTCAGCACCTGAGCCATGACAGTATCCATACCTGCTCGCATATCCAGAGGTTGGGTAGAAAGCCAGATTTCATCAATGCGGATCATTTGATCAAGCCCTGAAGTAAAAGCAGCAACTCCTTGGCCGATTCCACTGGCCATTCTATTTCGATCACCTGATCTCTTACGGAGCATTGTTTCTGATGCAGTGGAATTCTGATATGAGCGACAGCATTCTTTTCCGGTTCAGGTGGCGGCGGTGCTTCTTGTTTGACTCTGGTGTCGGGTGAAGAATGACGGGAAGAAAGTCGGTCTGTGGAATGGAAGGGGTTGTGAATGATGGAACCATTGATCTGGACTGACGAATCCATTTATGTAATAGATTGGCATTGATCTGATGTTGCATTGTGACCTTAGCCACTGATGTATTTGGCTGCAGGCAAAGCTCGACCAAGTGCTGTTTAAAATCAGTTGCGAAGATTCTGCGGGCTCTTTCTGTCGTTTGTTCAGTGTCTATAAAAGTGTCTAAGGCCATAAACATAATGTCCATTTAATAAATAATGGGCACTATTGGTATATTGAGAAAATAAGAAAAGTGGGGTTCAGCGGATGCTTACCGAAAAAGAGATCTACAGAGACCTCTTTTTATTTGGGCTTAATACGTGAAATTATTGATGAGTGTCATCTTCATTCAGAATTTGCCCTGTGTGCTTTGGTGTAATTAAAGGTGCAGTCGGACGCGGTCCTGTGTATTGCAAGCCGATACCCGCATAGACATCATCTGCTGCAACTTCGGTTTCAAAACGTTCTTTGTCTCGTTCTCGGATTTCTTGGCTAATTTCTTCAACATCACTCTGGTCAACACCCAATTCTTCTAAAATCGCACCGCCAAATAGCATTGCCGACTCGAAGGTTTCTCGAATCATGTAATCCACATTTTGTTTTGCTAAATGCAGCGCATGCTCACGGTCATAAGAGCGAACCAGTAACTTGGTTAAAGGAAATTCATGTTGCACCAATTCTACAATCTTATTCGTCGTTTCTTTGTGGTCTACGCAAACAACAATTGCCTCAGCCGTATCTGCTCCCGAGGCATGTAAAATATCTAAACGAGAACCATCGCCATAGTAAATTTTAAATCCAAATCTTTCAGCGTTTTGAATCATGTCGATATCATTATCAATGATGGTCACATCAATCCCTCGAGCAAGCAGTAATTGACTGGAGACTTGTCCAAAACGACCGAAACCAATCATCAATACTTTTCCAGAAAGTCCTTCGGCAATACGGATATTTTCTAAAGAAGTTTGTTCTGTAGTTTGGGTAAAAGGTTTAAATAGAATGCCTATAATCGGGGTCAAAATCATCGACAAGACTACAATCGCAGTCAGGTTTGAGCTTTCAACAGCACTAATGATTTGAGCACTCATGGCGGCAGCAAAGAGTACAAAAGCAAACTCGCCCCCTTGAGCCATCAGTAATGCGCGATCGAGTGCTTCGGAGTGTGAACTTTTGGTCATGCGTGCAATTAGGTAAATCATGGATGCTTTGACAAACATCAGCAGAAGTACAGCACTTAAGATTAACACCCAGTTATTTTTTACGACGTTAAGGTCTAGTGACATGCCTACACCTAGAAAAAATAATCCGAGCAATATGCCACGAAACGGTTCAATATCTGCTTCAATCTGATGGCGAAAAGTGGATTCGGAGAGTAATACCCCTGCAAGGAAAGCCCCCATTGCCATCGATAAGCCACTGACTTGCATCAGTAATGCTGCGCCGAGTACCACTAAGAGTGCTGCTGCAGTCATGACTTCACGGGCTTTGGCTACGGCTAATAAGCGAAATAAAGGATTAAGCAACCAATAGCCTGCAGCGATTAAACCTGCAATTGAAATTAAACCAATTCCGATGCTCTGCAAACGCGTAGAAGTACTTTCAACAACATGATTCGGTGCGATAAAAGCAACAATTGCCAATAAAGGGACAATCAACAAGTCTTCAAACAGCAGGATCGAGACAATTTTCTGTCCTCGTGGTTGAGCAATGTCTCCACGATCTCCCAAAAGTTGCATAACAATTGCAGTCGAGGTGAGTACAAAGCCTGCAGCACATACAAAACTCACTTGCCAAGAATAGCCATAGACCAAGCCTACCGCCGTTAACCCCAATGAACAGGCACTAATCTGTAATGCGCCTAATCCAAAAATTTCTTTTCTTAAACTCCATAAATACGATGGACGCATTTCTAGTCCAATCACAAACAGATACATCACAATACCAAGCTCAGCAATATGCAGAATAGACGCAGAATCGTAGAAAAATGCTAGTCCAAATGGACCAATAATTAATCCTGCAATTAAATATCCCAATACCGAGCTTAATCCTAGACGCTTTATTAAGGGGACTGAAATCACTGCCGCTGTGAGCAGTATGACAGGGGATAGAAGGCTGATAGATGTGGCTTCTGCACTCATATATTTCTCAGGTTTTGTATGAGGTCTGTTGACATTTCAAGTATAGAATTTACCCGATAAAGGTAGCCAAATATATATACAGGCTTCAAGCTAATGCAACTGCATCCTCATAGCTACTCAGTAGCTTATCATATGGTGTTGCTATTCCTCTGAACTGCTTTAACCTATAAATGCGTTCTCAACTAAGTATCTAATTTTATATAAATACGCCAATCTCAACTTAAAATAAGATTTTCGAATTGAATTGGTGAATGACCAAGCTTTTTATTTAGCACCACACAAATTGTATGCGACAGAATTTTACGAGTTATGCGGTGGGTTAAATGCCATAGATCTTTTGCCCTCACTTTCTGAATGTGAAAGCGATCTGCTAATTGACCAATCACTGTTTCAATCTTTCTTCGGGCTTTCATCATTATTTGCATTGTCTCTTTAGGTCTGAAATCTATCATGTTTTTTCTAAAGGGTGTTTGTAAATCAATACCCTGATATTCATAATATCGTTTCAATTCTGGTTTTAAATAGCCCTTATCTGCTCCCAGTAAACCGTAAATATCATTCGTGATTTCAGGTGCAACATCTCGCTCATCACAATGAGCAGGTGCAAAGGTATAACCCGTAATCATGCCTGAAAGATTAATGACGATATGAGCTTTGAAACCATCAAGTTTTTATGCTTTCTAGCTCTGGTATAACTACAGACAGGGAGTGGGAAGCCATCAATAAAGTGAATGTTATCTGAACCATAACGCTGAATGAGCTGTGCCATAATGGATTGACTGACATGCCACAGGTTTGCACAATGTTTACAGAAATTGGGATAAGATCCTAATTTTGGAAACCATTCTAACCAATTGTTTTTGAAATACATCCAAATATTTTTGTCTGTATCTAAAACAAGAAATTCACCTACTATTTGCATAGTGATGATTTCTACATCAGTAACAGCAGGCGGAAAACCACGAGTTCTCAGAGGCTGAATAACAACAATGGGATAAAGCTGTTCTATGATTACATAGACAAAAATGATAAATTCTTCAATGGACATAACTTTGCTTTAATTTCTTGGTGGAAACTAAAATAGGGTTATGTCCTTTTTATTTCAATCACTTAAAAAGTTGAAATTGGGGTTTAATATATTGAAATATATTAATTATTTTTTTATGCTATCCAATCCATCACCAAACACCTGTGAGTCACTGACATTATTGGTTGTGAGCTGAGCTGCAAGTTTTTGCAGTGTTTCAGCATCTATTATACCTATGTGAAGTTTACGCTATTGTCATCGATATTCAGACTGATGTTTTTTACGTTTTCATTCACCTTCTCTTAAAAACCTCAAGCCAGTAGGGTCAATGAGTAGATGGAGACTATCGCGACTTTTTTGATAGCTAAGAAGCCTCCAGTGGTAAGTTTGTGCAACAGAGCCTTATTTAACTAAAAATTTTCTATTTAACTTATGTTTACCTAAAATCTAGTTTATAAATTATTTTTACAATATATTTATTAATTTCAATATTTTGAAGAAAAATAATAGAAATTTATAAAAAATTAGTTCATAAACTTATAGGATTTTTAAGAGCATTTATATGAATGACTAAGTACTGTGAAAAAAGAGAACTAGATGACGTTTAGATAAAATTTTCAATCAAATAATCTTATTGTTGTTATTTCTAGTCACATAGTCTATTTTTATTATATGAATTATTCTTCCTCACCCAAAAGACCACGTGGTCGACCAACCAAACACGGCTGTAACTATGCAGACACTAAAGAAGTTTTAATCCACCGAGGTATCGAGTTACTGACCGAACGTGGAATGAATGCTATGAGCTTGGACGATCTCATGAAATCAGTCCAAGTTCCTAAAGGGTCTTTCTACCATTATTTTGTAAATAAAGAGGCTTTTATTTTAGAAGTCTTAGATGCTTATGAACTTTATTTTGTGAAGCGATTGAATAAGTTTTTAAGTCAAACTGATCTTTCCCCACTAGAAAAGCTGCAAAATTTTGTAAAAGATGCGGGTGAAAAAATGCAAAAATATGATTTTAAACGAGGTTGTATTTTAGGTAACTTAGGACAAGAAGTGTCGTATTTACCACAAGAAATCATTGCCCGAATCGAAAATATCTTTAAGATATGGGAGAAATTAGTTTCTGATTGCCTACATCAGTCAAATTCACAATATAGCCTAGCTGATTGCGATGAAGCTGCTTATCAGTTTTGGATTGGGTGGGAAGGTGCAGTTCTAAGAGCACGTTTGGTCAAATCAACAAGTCCCTTAGATGCATTTTATCGCTTGTTTACTTTAGCTGTAAAACAACAAATCACGTAAAAAGTTAATTAAAAAATAAATGCAGACGTCTGTATTTATTTTTTAATTAATTCTAGACAAGCAGTCTAATTAAATGGAGAGGAAGTTCTATGTACAAAGGTATTGTAATTACTAAAGATGAAGCAGGTTACACATCACAAATTACTGAGATTGCATCAAAGCCTTTACAAGAAGGAGAGGTTAGAGTCGAAGTCAAATATTCAACACTCAATTATAAAGATGCTTTAGCCATTACTGGGCGTTCACCAGTGGTGCGTAGTTTTCCTTTGACCCCAGGCATCGATTTTTCGGGTGTTGTGATTGAATCAAAACATCCAGCATGGAAAGAAAGAGATGAAGTTCTACTGAATGGTTGGGGAGTGGGTGAAAAGTATTTTGGAGGGCTAGCCGAGCAAGTCACTGTTTCTGGTGATTGGCTCATACAAAAACCTTCTGCTTTTTCTTTTAAAGATACGATGGTTATTGGTACAGCAGGTTATACCGCAATGTTGTGTGTCATGGCTTTACAAAAACATGGTATTAAACCAAGTGATGGAAAAATTTTAGTGACAGGTGCAAATGGTGGAGTAGGTAGTATTGCCATTATTATTTTGAATCATCTTGGTTATGAGATTACAGCTTCAACTGGTCGACCTCAAGAGTCAGAATATTTAACCTATCTAGGTGCGAGTGAAATTATTGATCGTATTGAATTATCTTCCCCAGGAAAGCCATTAAACAAAGAAGTTTGGGCTGGCGTAATTGATACTGTTGGAAGCCATACTTTAGCCAATGCATGTGCTAGTACAAAATATCGTGGTGCAGTTGCTGCGTGTGGTTTGGCAGGCGGAATGGATTTTCCAGCAACAGTTGCTCCATTTATTCTAAGAGGGATTACCTTATATGGAATTGATAGCGTGATGGCACCAATCGAATTAAGAAAAGAAGCATGGGAACGTTTGGCTACAGAATTAGATCAAACAAAATTAGAAACAGTAACGACTGAAATTCAGTTAACAGATGCTTTAAATATTTCAAATGAAATTTTAGATGGAAAAATTCGAGGTAGAGTTGTTGTACAGATATAGTTCAACAAAATGAGTTGTGGGACTGTTCTAAATTTTGTGTAAGTACTTAATTTTCATTTATCCTACTGAGGATAATAAAAAGAGGTACTTCACATGGATGAAGCTACAATCAAAAGTATGGCAGCTGAATTAGCTAAAGGTTTAAAAACTCCTGAAGATTTAAACCAAATGACAGCCATATTTAAAAAGTTCATGATTTAAACCGCTCTGAATACTGAGCTTTCTGAACATTTAGGCTATGAAAAGCATCAACCTAAGAAAGGATCTAATGCACGTAATGGTTTTAGCTCCAAAACAGTTCTAACACAAGATGGGCAGCTTGCTTTAGATATCCCTCGTGATCGTGACGGCTCTTTTGAACCACAGATTATTAAGAAGCATCAAACGCGCATTACTAGCATGGATGATCAAATTCTTTCGCTATATGCGAAAGGAATGACAAATAGAGAAATTGTTGCTTTCTTTAAAGAAATGTACGATGCCGATGTATCTGCCTCCCTTATTAGTAAGGTGACGGATGCTGTCATTGAACAAGTGACAGAATGGCAAAATAGAACACTCGATAGTC
Organism: Acinetobacter sp. 129952; assembly: GCF_056642055.1. The sequence goes on from NZ_JBWVSU010000014.1 coordinate 52,240, forward strand.
TTTATCCTGTTGTCTATTTAGATTGCATTGTTGTTAAGGTTCGTCAGCATTCAACAGTAATCAATAAATCAGTTTATTTAGCATTAGGCATTAACCTGGATGGTCAAAAAGAACTTCTTGGCATGTGGCTTGCTCAAACAGAATGTTCCAAATTCTGGCTGTCAGTCATGACAGAGCTTAAAAATCGAGGAGTGCAAGATATTCTTGTAGCCTGCCTTGCGAAGCAGCGCTTCTCAGGACTAAAAGGCTTTCCTGATGCGATAGCCTCTGTCTACCCTCATACTGATATCCAGCTGTGTATCGTACATGTTGTACGCAATAGCCTGAGATTTGTGAGCTGGAAGGACTACAAAGCTGTAACAGCAGGATTGAAGGCGATCTATCAGGCAAGTACAGAGGAAAATGCTTTAAAGTCCCTAGATATCTTCTGCGATCAATGGCATCACCAGTATCCAAAAATTGGAGAATCCTGGCGGGCAAATTGGGAAAATATCCGAACGATCTTTAGCTATCCTGCTGAAATACGTCATGCGATTTACACAACAAATGCAATTGAATCATTGAATAGCGTGATCCGCCATTCAACTAAAAAGAGAAAGATCTTCTCTTCTGATGATTCAGTGAAAAAGGTCATTTATTTAGCAACTTCAAATGCTGCTAAAAAATGGACCATGCCAATTCAAAATTGGCGTTTAGCAATGAATTGGTTTACGATTCAGTTCGATGATCGATTAAAAGATCATTTATAAAAAATGAGACTTACACAAAATAATTTACAGGCTCAGAAACATGAGAATACATTCTTTTGGTGAACACAATAACATTACTTTATCTAATAATTGTATTGAAGTTCGAGGTGCACGTGAGCATAACCTTAAGGATGTAGATGTTTCTATCCCAAGAAATGCACTTGTTGTTTTCTCAGGTGTATCGGGTTCAGGAAAATCATCACTTGCTTTTGGAACTATTTTTGCTGAAGCACAAAGAAGATATTTCGAATCTGTTGCACCTTATGCAAGACGCTTAATAGATCAGGCCGGAGTACCAGATGTTGATGCTATTGATGGTCTACCACCAGCAGTAGCATTGCAACAACAACGTGGTGCAAGTAATACCCGTTCTTCTGTTGGAAGTGTAACAACTTTATCAAGTCTCGTGCGAATGATTTATTCGCGTGCTGGTGCATATCCTGCCGATCAGCCAATGTTATATGCCGAGGACTTTTCACCGAACACTCCTCAAGGTGCTTGTCCTACCTGTCATGGTTTAGGTCACATTTATGAAGTTACAGAATCGACAATGGTTCCTGACCCAACACTCAGTATTCGTGAGAGAGCTATCGCATCATGGCCACCTGCTTGGCACGGGCAAAACTTACGCGATATCCTAGTAACCCTAGGGTATGATGTTGATCGACCATGGAAAGATTTACCGCAATCGGATAGAGACTGGATTTTATTTACTGAAGAAACCCCAACAGTTCCTGTCTATGCTGGTTTAAGCCCCGCTGAGACTCAATCTGCACTTAAACGTAAACTAGAACCCAGCTATATGGGCACTTTCACTGGTGCTCGTCGCTATGTCCTTCATACTTTTGCTAATACCCAAAGTACGTTGATGAAAAAACGTGTTTCACGTTTTATGGAAGGAAAAATATGCCCTTCCTGTCATGGTAAACGCCTTAAACCAGAAGCCTTATCTATTACCTTTGCTGGAGTAGATATTGGTGAGTTTATGCAACTTTCTTTGGATAAGTTAACTTGCCTGCTTGAGCCCATTGTTCTTGGCAATTTCGACGCTCATAATGCTGGAGAAAAGGCTAATAATAAAGTAACCCAACTTGATAGATCTGAACGAGCAACAACAGGTAGAGCAGTGCATTCTGTATCTCCAGATGTAAGACGTACGTCAGCACTTTCAGATGAAAAGAAAATTGCTGCCCAGCGTTTAGCAAATGGTGTGGTGGGGCGTTTAAATCAATTACGCCAGTTAGGTCTTGGTTATCTAACATTAGATAGAGCCACACCGACTCTTTCAGCGGGAGAGTTACAACGTTTGCGTTTAGCAACACAATTAAGTTCTATGCTATTTGGTGTAGTTTATGTACTGGATGAACCGTCTGCTGGATTACATCCTTCAGATAGTCAGTCATTATATGATTCTCTCGATAAATTAAGAGACGCTGGAAACTCCGTATTTGTTGTAGAGCATGATTTAGAGCTCATGCGTCGTGCTCAATGGTTAGTGGATGTTGGACCAGATGCAGGAGAGCAAGGTGGTAATATTTTATATAGTGGAGTACCTCAGGGTTTAAGTGAGATTTCAGCTTCACGTACTGCAAGTTATTTATTTAATAAAATCCCAGTTACTCAAAGTTATGGACGTACACCCTCTGGTTGGCTTGAACTTAACAATATTTACCGACATAACCTGCATAATATTGATGCTCGTATACCTCTTGGTGTACTTACAGCAGTTACAGGTATTTCAGGTTCAGGTAAATCTAGTCTCGTTTCTCAAGCTTTACCCGAGTTAGTACTTTCATATTTAGGCAATGAGTCTGAAACTGAAAACAATAATGAAAATAATCCTTTAAATGAAGGAATGTTGGTTAACGAGGTTACACAGGGTTCTCTGGCTGGTGATGTGGAGGCTATACAGCGTCTGGTACAGGTTGATCAAAAACCAATTGGCCGTACTCCACGTTCTAATCTGGCAACTTATACGGGTTTATTTGATCATGTTAGAAAGTTATTTGCTGGGACTCCTGAAGCTCGCCAAGCTCATTATGATGCTGGACGTTTTTCGTTTAATGTGGCTAAAGGGCGATGTGAAACTTGTGAAGGTGAAGGCTTTGTCAGTGTAGAGTTATTGTTTATGCCAAGTGTATATGCCCCTTGTCCGACATGTCATGGTGCTCGATATAATGATGACACTCTGAAAATTCGCTGGAATGGACGTAATATTGCTGAAGTATTAGGAATGACCGTCAATGAAGCACGTGATTTTTTTGATGGAGAGGTCTCGATTGCTCGTTCACTACAATTATTAAAGGAAATTGGCCTTGGTTATTTACGTTTAGGGCAACCAGCGACTGAACTATCTGGTGGAGAAGCGCAACGTATTAAATTGGCGACCGAGCTGCAACGCAATCAGCGTGGAAATACACTGTATATACTTGATGAGCCAACTACAGGTTTGCATCCATCAGATGTAGATCGATTGTTAGTTCAATTGCAGCGATTAGTCGATGCGGGTAATACCGTGGTTATGATTGAGCATGATATGCGTGCCGTTGCACAAGCAGATTGGGTGATTGATGTGGGACCAGGTGCTGGAAATGCTGGTGGGAATATTGTTGTGGCAGGAACACCAAAACAAATAACAGAAAATCAAGATAGCCGTACTGCTCCATATTTAGTTAATGAGTTAGTGAGTCGTGATACTAAACGTTGATATTGCGAGTGGGTAGAATAAAACCTTAAATTAAAAGCCTGTAAAATCAATCAGATATTTTTTGTTTTAGGTGGTGTGTGAGCATGAAATCTAAAAGTTTTTTTCAACTAAGGGCTTTGTTGCACAAACGGTAATCCTCCCATTAATAACCGAAGTTAAAAGTAGAGGTTAAGCAGCCATTAGAGGTGGCCTTCCTTTGTTTGCTTGGTGTGGTCTTTCATGGTTGTAATGCCACAGCCAGTTTGTTGCATAATCTTGTACTTCATCCAAAGTATCAAATAAATGTTTGCTCAGCCAACTATAACGTATAGTCCGATTATAGCGTTCAATATACGCATTCTGCTGTGGTTTACCTGGTTGAATATATTCAATACGAATACCTTGTTCAGTTGCCCAGCGTACAAATTCGTGACTGATAAACTCCGGGCCATTGTCACACCGAATAACTAACAGTTTTTCTCGCCATTCCAATAACTGATTCAATGTGTGAATAACCCTGATCGTGGGTAATGAGAATCCTGCTTCAATAGTCAAACCTTCTCGACGGTAATCATCAATCACATTCAACAATCGGAACTTACGACTATCGATCAGCTGGTCATGCATAAAATCCAGTGACCAGACCTGATTTGCCCGGATCGGCTCTTTCAGTGGTTCTGGTGCATGCCGTTTTAGTCTTCTTCTCGGTTTAATGCGCAGATTCAGTGCTAACTCACAGTAAATGCGATAAACACGCTTATGATTCCAAACATGGTTTTCAACATGACGTAGATAAGAGAAACACAGACCAAAACCCCAATCTGTATTTTCTTCAGTGAGCTCAATGAGCTGTTCTGCAATTAATGTATTGTCATCGTTTAACTTGGATTGATAACGGTAGCAGCTTTCACTGATACTAAATCCTCGGCAAGCCAAACGAATGCTAATCGCATAGTGGGCAACTGCCTGTTGTGCCATCTTACGTCGGCAAGATGGCCTCACCACTTTTTTGCCATCGCTTCCTGAATGATCTCTGCCTTTAAGCGTTCTTCAGCATACATCTTTTTAAGTCTGGTATTTTCTGCTTCCAGTTCTTTGAGTTTTGCCATTAATGATGTATCCATACCGCCATATTTGGCACGCCATTTATAGAAGGTCGCATTACTCATACCGTGTTCACGACAAAGGGCGGCTACAGGTGTGCCAGACCCCGCCTGTTTCAAAATGGACATGATCTGACTGTCAGTAAATTTAGATGTTTTCATGCAGAATCTCCTGCCTATACTTTAAGAGAAAATTCTACTTTTAGGTCCTATTGTTTTTAGGAGGGATTACTGGGTACAAACATGGACATGATGAATCCAGATCAAACAAAAGAATAATTTGATTTTCGTTTGAAACTTTCTTTTCCAAATGAATTGTTTTTAAAGCAAACATAGTAAAGTTTATGAAGTATTCTTGAGGTCAACATATTATATTTTACAAATGAAATTGAAATTATTTAAGTTATTGAATTTTCGTTTAATAAAAGAAGATATGAAGTTATTATCAGGTATAAGTAATTTAACATAATCAATATTATACGAAATCAGTGTTGTAAGCCCAAAATAGAAATGTCCGCTTTTAGAATGTGCACTTTTGCAATTTCCTTAGCGGACGGTTTGATATGTTGGTGTCTATGTCGGATAAAGAACTTAAACGATTGTCGGTCTTGCAGGAAATCTGCGATCAACGCATAACTCAATCCCAGGCTGCTCAGCTACTTCTACTTCATATTTCAGAATGTCAGGTCAGACGCTTACTGCAGAAATACAAAGTTCAAGGTCCAGCTGTATTAGCCCATACGGGTCGTGGCCAAACCAGCAATTCCAGGCTTTCTGAAGAACTCAGACTCAAGTGCCTCAATATTGTTTCTGATCAACTGCATGGTTTCGGACCAACCTTGGCGCATGAAAAGCTTATTCAACAGGAGTTATGGTTCATTCTGACCAAGGCAGTCAGTACTGTAGTCGTGCTTTTAGAGCGCTATTATTGACGAATAACTTTATTCAAAGTATGTCAGGCAGTCTTGCGCAGTACACTGCTCATGTTGGGACAATGCAGTGACTGAAAGCTTCTTTCATACATTGAAAGGTCATGTAATCCATGGCAGTGTGTTTGCCACTCGAAAAGAAGCGAATGCTGTCCTGTTCGACTATATCGAGATTTATTACAATCGAATCAGAATACATTCTGCAAATGGCTGGTTAAGTCCTGAAGCCTTTGAACAAAAATATTGTAAGAATTTAGAGGGATCGAATGTCCATAATACTGTCTAGGATCAGATAAAGGATTCTGCATCTGAAAAAAAGGCCTTTAGCTTAATTCTGAGCTTCGACTAATGACAAAATATAAGACTTCTACCTCTGAAAATTGTAAAAAATCAATTTTTTTGATCTTTAAAGAATGAGGATATAGTATTTGTAAAATTACTTAGCTGCTTAAAACTTAATTCTAATTGGTTAATAGGTGAAAAATGAAATTAGCAGAAGCTCTCTTACTTCGAAGTGATCAACAAAAAAAAATTATTTCACTAAAACAACGTATCAATGCAAATGTATTGGTACAAGATGGTGATAAACCATCTGAAGATCCAAATGAACTATTGAAACAAGTATTTTCTTTAATTCAAGAATTTCAAAAATTAAGTTATGCAATTCATGAAACTAATGCTTTAACAAAATTAAATGATGGTCGTTCTCTACTTGCTTTATTGACTTTGCGTGATGAATTTGTAGAACAGCACAAAACCCTAACTGCAGCAATAAGTAATACATCTCGTGAATCTGATCGTTATAGTACGCGGGAAATAAAGTGGCATAAAGTTATTCCAGTTTCATCATTACAAAAACAAGCTGATGATATTAGTCTTAAATTACGTGATTTAAATGTGTTAATTCAGTCGAATAATTGGAAAATTGATTTGATTGAAGCCTAATAGTCCTTTAGATATAATCAAGTTGAACATACTGGGCGAGTACAAGATCCCTTACTTCCACAACATAGGATTGTAAATAAAGTGTAGTGGCTTGCAAAGCAAGTGGATAAGCTTAAAATTTTAAGTACAAATCAATCCATCACTTGGCATAACTCAAATCTTTGTGCGAACAAAGTTACACGTTACTTATAACTACCATGTACTGACAGTATGTTCACCTCAATTACTAAAAATAAAGAAATGAGCAAGCATCAGCTCAACTACATTTCTATTTTTAATTCGGTTCGGCTTTGTTGCATAACGAGCTGAAAAACAGATTTTGAAAACAGCAGATTCAAATCACAAGTGCGACACATTTGTAGTTAGTTGAAAAATTTAGGTGTATTCGTAGAATCATTAGACTTTTTCAACTCGCAATTGGAAAGCACGCAATGAAGAAATACACCCAACTCTCTCAAGATGAAAGTAAGCGTCCGCTGAGCCCCACTTTTTCTCACTCATGAATACCACGATAGTGTCCACTAAATTTTAAGTGGACACCTATTTATGGATTTAAAGACAGTTATAGACAGCACACCAATGCTAAAAAAGCCCCGTCGAACCTTCACGGCTGAATTTAAACATCAACTTATTCAGCAATGCCAGCAGCCAGATACATCAGTGGCTAAGGTCGCAATGCAACATCAGATCAATGCCAATCTGTTGCATAAATGGATTCGTCAGTCCAGATCAATGCCCCTGCATTAACACCCCCTCCATTCCACAGACTGACTTTCTTCCGGTCATGCTTCACCCGACTCCAGTCAAACAAGACGCACCTCCGCCACCTGTGCCGGAGAAGAATGCTGTCGCTCATATCAGGATTCCATTGCATAAGGAACAAAGTTCCGCAAGGGATCAGATGATCGAGATCGACTGGCCAGTGGAGTCAGTAACTGAATTACTGTTGCTGATCCAGGGTTTGACTCAATGATCCGTATTGATGAAATCTGGTTGTCTACCCAGCCCATGGACATGCGTGCGGGTATGGATACTGCCATGGCTAAGGTGTTGAGAGCCTTTGGCTCGATCAAACCGCATTGCGCTTACCTGTTCTGTAATAAACGTGGCCATCGCATGAAAGTGCTGGTGCATGATGGACGGGGATCTGGCTGTGTGCCCGGCGGCTGGAACAGGGAAAATTCCACTGGGCGCAGGTTCACCAGGGTGAAAGCATGGCGATCAGTCTGGAACAGTTACAGTCACTGATCCAAGGTTTGCCTTGGCAGCGCATTGGTGGTGACGATGCTCTAAACCAGCTTGGTACATTCTGCTATTCTCCAAACGTTCTATTTCCTCTGCGTCATGACCTCAGGCATACTGCGGTCATTAAAATGCTGCCTGACTTAAGCCAACTGACCCATGAACAACTGCTGGAATTTACCAGACAGCTAGCGCTGCAGCATCAACAACTCGCAGAAGATAAACAACAATTAGATACCAAAGTTCAGCATCTTGAAGTATCAAATCAGCAATTGGATGCCAAAGTTCAACATCTTGAAGCATGCAACCAACATCTCTCTGTTCTCACTCAAAAATACGAGCATGAACTTGCGCTATTTAAACAGTATAAATTCGGTAGTAAAAATGAACATCTCACCGCAAAACAAATCCACCTATGGGACGAAGCGGTTGAAGAAGATATTGCTGCGGTTGACCTGGAACTGGAACGACTGAATGCAGATAAAATGAATACAGCTGCGCAGAAAAGCGAGTATGCACGACTCTAAAATCACCAAAGCGTTCGAATAAGTCTCGCCACGGGATACCTGAACGATAGCGCTTCAACAAATAGTCGGTTATCTTTGGCCGTTACTCCAACAGTACCCATTCGTCCAGGTAACAGATCTTTAACCTGTTCCCACTGATCATCTTTTAATGCATAGCGTTTAGTCATGAAAAAATTATGAGGACCGGTAATATTTTCTCAAGCTAATTGATGACACGCCCTAAGAATAAAAAAATATTTATAAAAATAGACGTCTTGCGTTAGTCAAAATTTAAAATTTAAACAGCCAAAAGCTACATATTATAAGGTTTTAGCCAATTCAAAAATTAGGTAAAACGATACTTTCGCAAGAGGTCTAATCTATATTTTTTAGATTTAGCTATACAGAATTTATCATTCTGTATAGCATAGACTTTATACTCTATTAGTATCTAGAGTATAGTAAGAGTCAGACTGCTTAGCTAAAAGTTCAATAAACTGCGGAATTGCACTTGCACTTTGAACCGTACCGGGTTTGTCGGAGACTTTTTTATTTAAGTTAGGCCACCTGACCTAACGGGTTAATCTTATCATAGTACATTGCTTCAAACTCAAAAGGCGACTTGTAACCCAATGCACTGTGTACACGCTCTTTATTGAACCAATCTACCCAGTTGAGTGTCGCAAGTTGTACATCCGCTAAACCTTGCCAATCTGCTTTTAAATATTCAATCACCTCTGTTTTGTATAAGCCATTCACTGTTTCAGCCAAAGCATTATCGTATGAATCACCAGTTGTACCGACTGACGCTCGTAAATTTGCTGCTTCTAGACGATTGGTATAGCGAATGGAAAGATATTGCACACCTCTATCGGAATGATGAATTACATTCTTTGGCATACCTCGATCATGCAAAGCTTGTTCTAATGCATCAAGCACCATATCTGTATTCATACGTGTTGATACTTTCCATCCAACAATTGCTCGTGAAAACACATCAATAATAAATGCGGTATAGACCCAACCTGACTTGGTTTGAATATACGTAAAGTCACTGACCCACAGCTGATCTGGATGATCAGCACTAAAATTACGTTTCACTAAATCATTCGCTCGTTTTTGATCATCTCGGCTACGGGTGGTTTGTTTGTTCTTACCTCGCCAAACACCTTGTATACCTAGCTTTTTCATTAATCGAGCAACAGTACAGCGTGCAATAATATAGCCTTCACGTTTCAGTTTTTGCCAGACTTTACGTACACCATATCGACCTGAACTTTCCTTCCAAATTCGTTTAATTTGTTCAGCATGATGCTCATCATGTAAATCTCGCTTTGCTCGATGTTCTGGATTTTCGCAGAGATCTAGAGTCCGGTAATAGATTGAAGCTGCGATCGGTAAAATCCTACAAATCGCATCAACACCATATAAGTCTTTATTGTTATGGATGAAATCCACCATTATTTGTGTGGGCGGTCGAGCTCCGCCTGGGCGAAAAAAGCGGCTGCTTTACGTAGAATCTCATTGGCGCGTTGCAGTTCTTTATTTTCGCGTTCGAGTTGTTTGATACGTTCTTGGTCTGAAAGCTGCTGTACTTTAACTGGATTTTGTTTATCTAAATATTTTTGATACCAAACACGTAGTGTTTCAGGAGTACAACCAATCTTAGGCGCAATTGCTGTGATTGCAGCCCAAGTAGAAGGATAATCTTTTTCAGATTCAATCAATAATTGAACCGCTCTTTCTCTGATTTCAGGGGTATATTTTAATTTTGTCATCGGGATAGTCTCTCAGAATATTGACTCTCCGACAAACCCGGTACGGTTCAAATACTTATTACGCAGCAGCCTTTTTCAAACAAGAAATTTCTGCATAGGCTGCTTTTAAAGAGTTCAGATGGTAATCCCCTCCTAAAAATAAAAGGATCTAAAAGTAGAATTTTCTCTTAAGATACAAGCAGGAAATTCTGTATGAAAACATCTAAATTTATTGACAGTCAAATCATGTCCATTTTGAAACAGGCGGAATCTGGTACACCTGTCGCTACTCTTTGCCGTGAACATGGCATGAGCAATGCTACATTCTATAAATGGCGTGCTAAATATGGCGGTATGGATACTTCATTAATGGTTCGACTCAGAAAGTTTGGATATTCTTATTTAATTGAACATTCAATCGCACATAACATTGGACATTGATTCTTATTCTACTTGGACACTTAAATAATTTCTGACAAGTTAAATGTAGGATAAAGATAATTTCTCATTTTATTTATACAATTGATTCTCTCAATGTTGATATTAATAAATCCTGCAAATAGCTTACAGCTTCAAACTCTAGAGATTTTTGACTTCGATAAACTGCTACTTGCATTGGTTTTAGTGGTCCTAGCCCATGTTCAGCACCTAGAATTTTCAAATGGGGTGGCACACTACAACGTGTGAATACAGCGACTGCTAAGCCACTTTCAACAGCAGCAATTTGTCCTGCTAGACTAGAACTATTATATACAACCCGATACGTTTTCCCCTGGAGGGCTAAAGACTGAATAGCATTACGTTTGGCTAAACTTGTATCTTCATATACTGCAATTTTCAGAGGACTTGTTTTCCAAGTTTCAAACTGAGGTGAACCTACCCAGACAAGAGGTTCATAAAACAATAAAGTTCCTTGGCGTGAATGCTCTCTAGAGATTAAAGCTAAATCTAGATCACCAGATTCAATACGAGGAATAAGGGATGTGGATTGCTCGCAATGTAGTTCAATTTCAACTTTGTGATGTAATGTAGAAAACTTCTTTAACACTGGTGTTAAGTAAGTTGATGCGTAGTCATCAGGAACACCTAATCTTATGCGCCCACTTAATTCTGTATTCTGAAAGGCGTTGTGTATTTCATTATGCAAAGCCATCATTCTTCTCGCATAACCTAAAAGCAACTCCCCTTGTGATGTCAGTTGAAGCTGTCTACTTGATCTTTTAATCAATTCACATTGCAAGGCCTCTTCTAATTTTTTAAGTTGCATACTTACAGCCGATTGAGAGCGGTTTAAATCAGGTGCAGCACTTGAAAGTGAGCCTTTATCAACCACAGCTAAGAAACATTTTAGCCAATCAATTTGAAGATCACGCACTCACCGCTACCTTTTAATATTCGATAAACGAATACTATACTACTGAATTATTCGCTTTTATAAATTCAAATAGATTATAAAATTTAATTCCTCTCTCACCTTTATTTTTAAAAGGTTTTCATATCAAGGATCTGTTGTGTCAAACATAGACCAAGAACTTAGCAAATTGAATAATGACCTTATCTGGAAAGGATTCAAAAGTCTGCTTCCTATTTCTATTTTTGTGGCAATTTTTGGTGCTGCATTTGGATTAGCTGCCATTCAGACTGGATTAGATCCTTTATCTATCATTTCGATGAGTACCTTTGTATTTGCGGGCGCTGCTCAATTTGCCACATTAGAATTATGGGGACAAAGTGTGTCTTTAATTCCTCTGCTAGTGACTATTTTCTTCATTAATGCACGACATATTTTAATGGGTGCATCTTTATACCCTTGGCTAAAGAATCTATCGCCACTCAAACGATATAGCATTCTATTAGTCATTTCTGATGCGAATTGGGCATTCGCTCAACAAGCATTTCAAAATCAAAAACAAGGGCTTGGAATTTTATTTGGTGGCGGAATTGCTCTATGGCTATTCTGGGTAATAGGGACTTGTTTGGGTTTATATTTTGGTAGTGTTATTCAAAACCCAACCCATTTTGGTCTAGATATGGTTATGGCTTGTTTTCTGCTGTCAATAGTTGTTGGGGGGCAGAAAAATTTAAGAATTATCTGTATATGGATAGCAGCAGCTATAAGTTCATTACTTGCTTATTGGTACTTACCTGAAAACTCTCATGTTGTTGTTGGAGCTTTAGTAGGTGGCGTTGTTGGTATGCTATTAAAGGACAAACAGGCATGAATTTAGAGATAAGTACACAGTCGGTAGGACTTATTATTTTCATTATGGCACTTGTAACATTGGCCACCCGTTGGGGTGGTGTTTTCATCATGTCCTTTATCCCAATCAATGACCGAATACAGCGTTTTATTAGCGCAATGTCAGCTTCTGTATTGGTCGCTATATTGGCTCCAATTGCAATTGAGGGGGATCTTGGTGCTCGATGTGCATTATTAGCGACAGCTATAACAGCGGTGATTTTCAAAAAACCTCTAGTTGCTATAGGGACTGGTATTATCACTGCGGCTGTTATACGACAGTTTTAGGGATAAGCTCCTGCAATTGATTTGATAAAGCCAAACACACAAGCGTTGGGCTTTTATGATTTATCAACAGGATTATTAATGCTCGAAATCTGCTCAGGACTCTCCACCCATGATTCGCGATGCTCTTCACGGTATGGAGCCGCCTTTCGCTTTCAATCGACACGCTCAGATTGCGTTTAGTCTGAGTCGCAAGAGAGTATTTTGGATCTAACTATCCACCCGCACACGCCTTTCTCTCTCATTGGCTTGTTATCTCGGCGAGGGAACTACCCAACATGCCACTTAAACAATCGACCAACGTATTCCCTGCGCCCTTTCCCCAGTGCAATTCTTCAGATAGGAAAGCGATTATAAAATCTTTAGCCTTTGATGCCTGCCGTCACTTATCCACCTGCACATCAAAGCCACGAAGAAGATCAAGCCAACATATAAACAGTTGCACTTACAAACTTAATCTTTTGTACAGACGTAGTGAACGAACCGATGGGTTTAAATTGTATGACGAAGCACATTTAACGAAATTTTTTATATCTGAGGCATTGAAACCAAAGCAATTTCTCAAAAAATTAGACTGTGTACAAAAAAATTTACATATAAACGGTTGTACAAAAGAATAATTTCCTTAAAATATGAGGAACTGGCAGTTACAAGCCTCTGGTGATTATCTGTACGAGTTTCAGCTCTACAGATCTTTCGTTAAAAGATACTGGTAATATCATTTAACTGTAACGCCAATAAATTTAATACAAAGGCCCTTGTTAAAACAAGGGCCTTTGTATTCCAGTTACATAAAAAATGAAATTAGCTATGTTAATGGGCTGCAATGTGATTTGGACAGCTCTTTTACTGAACCGTACCGGGTTTGTTGGAGACAACTTTTCTTGAGAGAAGGTTCCGATGACAAAACCCAAATATACCCCTGAAATCAAAGAAAGAGCAGTTCGCTTACTTGTCAAACCCGAAAAAGACTATATCCCTCGACTTGAATTGCAATCACAACAATTTCTCGCAAGATTGGCTGTACTCCTGAAAAACTTCGTGCCAGGCATCAAATGCATTTAGATCAGCAACGTATCAAACAACTTGAAAACTAGAATAAAGAACTGCAACGGGCGAATGAAATTCTTCGTAAAGCAGAAGCTTTTTTCGCCCAAGCGGAGCTCGACCACCCACACAAATAATGATTGATTTCAGGTGGTGTTTCAAAAATTATACTGGGATTAAATGCAGCCATTATTGATGTAGAAGAAGGTTAAATCGAAAGCCTTAAAGTGATTTTCTAACTTTTTCGAAAAATTACAGCTTCTCCTAAGCTCATCGACTTCAAGACATTCGTAGTGACTTTGTTTAGGACGAATCTGATAGGTCGATTCACTTAAGGTTCGTAATACCTGAGTTGCACCCTTGATAGCTTAATCCATGATCACCAATAAACTGATGTTTGCAATCTTTGCACTGATGGTTTTGTTTCCCATCTACTTTGATGCCATTTCTCTTTATATTATTACTTAGACAGGTAGGACATTTGATTTGTAGCGTTATTTTCATACCTCTATTCTATCAAAAGCCATATTTTTTTTCAGCATACTTTTTAAAACACCACCTAATTTTTTATGAAGTTATGAAGTTATGAAGTTATGAAGTTATGAAGTTATGAAGTTATGAAGTTATGAAGTTATGAAGTTATGAAGTTATGAAGTTATGAAGTTATGAAGTTATGAA
>NZ_JBWVSU010000015.1:0-51651 GCF_056642055.1 Acinetobacter sp. 129952
GGTGCATTCTAGAGGATTTCAGAATCATTGCAACCCCCAATTCACTATATTTTTCACGTATGTCTTTTTTTTCTACAAAAATTGCTAAAAAATCGCTTTTTTATCTAATTTTTAAGCGTTTTTATGCAATAAACCCACTAAACACGTCATTTTATTTTTATAACTGAAAATTCATTTAGACCTAAAAGCTATCACAATAATCGTTAAAATAGTATTTTTAGCCTTTTAACATTGAAATCTTGTCTTTTATTTAAATTAGCACGTCAAAAGAAAACCAAAATTAATCTATCTCGCTCAGTAAGCCGATCTAAATCCTAGACTCCTTAATTTGTGAGTTATTTTTTACGTAAAAAGCTTTTATAAAAGCCTATTCTTGGGCTGCTATATAAAAGAGGTATTCATTTTTAGTTTTCGAATCCCAAAACCATGCTTAGACTACTTATATATAGAAGATAAAGTCTGTTATTTTGCATTAAGCGACTTTTTCCTGTTGTTGCTGTCCAAGCCAGTGTTGCATAACTTCTACAATTATGTCTTTCTTACCCTGATAATCCTCGGCAATAAAGAATAATTTCGCGCGTCGCGGTAACTGCTCTTCAATCAGGGAAAACAAAAAATAATGTGCGGCCAGATCAAGCTGCATAAATAAAGTATAGACAGATCTATAGAGTTGCTGTTTTTGTTCGACCGGCTGGTATTCAAATAAGAACCGTAAAATGCAATCGATCTGTTCATCAAAAATATCTTCTGTTAGATAGTGATACATCAAACCACCTCTGTTTTAATTTTTTATGTTTTACTCTTTTTTCACAGTCAATTGAAATGAACTCATTCTTAGAGGTCATTCACCTAAGCCCAATTTGCTAGTTAATTTTAAGTTTAGTTGCTCAATGAGAAGAGTAAACATGCAGATTTATATCTTGATTACGCAATCAGAATAAATAAAAAAGGAAGAGATCTCTCCCAAAATCTCCTCCTTAGAATTGAATCTTTACCCGATCCATTATGTCATTATTATAGTTATTCGCTTTAAAGCTTTTAAAAAGAGCCTCTTGGAAAAGAGACTTTCTCAATTGTGGAGTACTATTATTTTTACTACCCTCTAGATGCTCTAAACGAATTCTCTAGATGAATAAATCCTATACATAATAAAGATGAAAAGCAAGTGATTTGGGAAAAATTAACTCTTGTTTTCATAGGGTTTTTTTTGACTTTACTTATTTGATTTTTAAATATAGAACATCAATAAAAAAAGCAGACCGAAGCCTGCTTTTATTTCAATAACTTATCCGCTTTTTAGTCAACAAAAGTGACTTTAGCGATTGCTTTTTTACTGGCCTGAACAATCAAAGTTACATTCTCTTTCACAGAATAGGTCGTATCTACAGTCTGCCAATCCACTTTCACTGCGCCACGGCCTAATGCATCTTTAGCTTGGGCTGCATTTTTGGTTAAGCCTGCTTCACGTAAAATCGAGGTAATAAAGATTTCACCACCAAACTCGCCACGCGAAATAGTGACTTCTGGCGTACCTTCAGGTAATTCACCTTCAGTAATGATATTGCCCGCACCTTTATGGGCATTGGCAGCCGCTTCTGCACCATGGAAACGCTCGACCAGCTCCAGCGCGAGAATCTTTTTGACTTCTTGAGGATTACGGCCTTCTGCCACTTCTTTTAACAACTGTTGAATTTCTTCAATGGTTTTGAAGCTCAGCAGATCAAAATAACGCTCAATCAATGCATCCGGCATTGAAAGCACTTTTTGGTACATCGCGCCTGGTGCATCAAATACACCAATATAGTTACCCAAAGATTTAGACATCTTGTTGACGCCATCTAAACCTTCAAGAATTGGCACTGTGATACAGACTTGTGCTTCTTGATTATAACGACCTTGTAAGGTACGCCCCATCAACAGGTTAAAGGTTTGGTCTGTACCACCCAATTCAACATCTGCTTCCAGCGCAACAGAGTCATAGCCTTGTACCAATGGGTACAAAAATTCATGAATCGCAATTGGCTGCTGGTTGTTATAACGCTTGGTGAAATCATCACGCTCCAACATACGCGCAACCGTTTGCTGTGATGCCAATTGAATTAAATCAGCCGCAGTTTTTTGCGCAAACCACTCCGAGTTAAACACCACTTTGGTTTTGTTGGGATCAAGAATTTTAAATACTTGTTCTTGATATGTTTTAGCGTTCTCTAAAACCTGTTCACGTGACAAGGGTGGACGTGTTGCGCTCTTGCCGGTCGGGTCACCGATCATCGCAGTATAGTCACCGATCAGAAACAATACTTCATGACCCAAATCCTGGAATACTTTTAACTTATTAATGAGAACCGTGTGGCCCAAGTGCAAATCAGGCGCAGTCGGGTCAAAACCCGCTTTAATTTTTAATGGACGATTCAATTTTAATTTCTTGAGAAGATCTTCTTCAGAAATAATTTCGTGGGTGCCTCGTTGAATGAGGGCAAGTTGTTCTTCAGCCGGCAGGAAATTTGACATCACAAAATCCAATACATCAGTTACTCAATTTGTGCGATATACTAACACTTTTTCAGCATATTGCAGGCTTAAGAATAACCATGACAGCGATCTATATTGGGGTAATGACCGGCACAAGCATGGATGGTGTCGATATTGTTGCTGCTTCTTTTGATCCACTCCAGCTTCATGCCACACTCACTTTGGCATTTGATCCTGACCTTCGGGATGAGCTGATGGCACTGACCTTGCCGGATGACAATGAAATTGACCGCATGGGCAAGGCTGATGTTGCACTGGCACAAATGATTGGTCATGGTATTAATACGTTGATTGAAAAAAATAACCTGGATAAATCCAGAATTAAGGCGATTGGCTCGCATGGCCAGACTATCCGGCATCGTCCTGAACATGGTTTTACCCTGCAAATTGGTGACCCGAACATCATTACTGAAATTACCCAGATTCCGGTGATTTCAGATTTCCGTCGTCGTGATCTGGCGGCAGGTGGTCAGGGAGCACCTTTAGTTCCGGCATTTCATCAGGATATTTTCCAGCATGACAGTATTCACCGGGTAATTTTAAATCTGGGCGGTATAGCGAATGTCAGCCTGCTGCCTGCCGGCAAGCGTGAAGAAGTTTATGGTTTTGATACTGGACCAGCCAATATCTTGATGGATGCCTGGTGTGCCCGTTATACCGGTCAGCCTTTTGATGAAAATGGTAACTGGGCAGCCTATGGCACCCCGATTCGCAGTTTACTCGATCGCTTTCAGTCACACGAATTCTTCTCCAAAGAACCTCCAAAAAGTACCGGTCGTGAAGATTTCAACCTGGAATGGCTGGATGAACAGATTGCTGACTGGCGCAATGACCTGCAATACGATGAACTGGAAGATACTCCGGAAAATGTACAGGCGACTTTATTAAAGCTCACCACCCGAGCCATTAAAAAAGCAATTTATCGCTCTGGCATGGATACCGGACAGGTTTTTGTTTGCGGGGGCGGTGCCTATAACTCACATTTACTCGAGCAACTGCGCTGGCGCCTACGCAAGCATGAATGGAGCGTACAAACTACGGCCGATCTTGGTTTAAGCCCGACTTGGGTTGAAGCCACGGCCTTTGCCTGGCTGGCCATGCGTTTTATGAATCAGCTGAATGGTAACCTGCCAGCAGTCACTGGTGCTGCTGGATATCGCATCCTCGGTACCATTACTGCTGTTTAAATTCAGCTAATTACTATTAGCTTGCATGACTATATAGCTACTCAAAAACAGTCATCAAAAAAGGTCTGCATAAATGCAGACCTTTTTTGATTTTAAATTTTATGCTCAAGAATTTATTGCATCATGCGTTTGGCATTTTCATTTCTAAAGGCCCGCAGAATCTGCTGACCAGCACGACCTGTTGGACTCAAGCCCAAACGCTGCTGTTCCTGACGAATCGCTTGACGGGTTTTATCTCCAATCAGACCATCCACCGCACCAATATCATAGCCACGGTTTAACAGAAATTGCTGGATCTCACGACGTTCTGCACGCGAAGTTCCCGGATCATCAGTAGGCCATGTGGCCATAAATGAACCTTTACCTTGCAGGCGATCGGATAAATGTGCAATCGCCAAGGCATAACTTTCTGCCGCGTTATAGCTATAAATGGCATCAAAATTTTTAAATACCAAAAATACTGGGCCACTCGGGCCTGCAGGTGCAAGTAATCCTGCTTGAGAGGATTGTGATAAATTTCCTTGAATTAATGCCGAACCATCGGCACGTACCACCCCTTGATTGTTCCAACTACTCAAGGATTTTTTATTTCTTCGGCCTTCACCGGAAACCGACATGCCTTGAGGGATCTTGACTTCAAAACCCCAAGGCTGTCCGCTCTGCCAGCCACGCTTGCTTAAAAAGTTGGCAGTTGATGCGAGTGCATCCGGAATGCTCGAAACTAGATCACGTCGGCCATCACCATCAAAATCAACTGCAAGCTCATCATAAGTCGATGGCATAAACTGGGTATGACCAAATGCGCCTGCCCAGGAACCCTTTAATTGTTCTTCACGCACATCGCCACGCTGTAAGAGTTTCATAGTGGTAAAAAACTCACCACGGAAATAACTCTGGCGACGACCTTCACAGCTCAAAGTTCCTAAAGCCTGTAATAAAGGATATTTCCCCGAAATATCACCAAAATTACTTTCGACACCCCATACCGCAACTACCGTTTCTGCAGGTATACCATAGGTGGCAGCAACACGATTGAGCACCTCACGATGTTGCTGTAATTTTTGCCGGCCGAGCTGAACCCGTTCTTCATCCACCAAACCAGACAGATAATCCCAAATTGGGGTAGAAAATTCAGGCTGGTAATTCAGGCGTTCAATCACTGAATAATCAGGACTTAAGTTTTGGGTATAACGATCATAGGTACTGCCGCTTACACCTCTAGCAACAGCTTGACTGCGCAAATTGGCGAGACAGTTTTGAAAATTATTTTGGGAGGCATAATTCGGGATATTTGAACTAGAGGTCAAATCAGTCGGCGTGACACGTTGACCATTAATAATAAGTTCAGCCTGTGCCTGTGAAGCAGCCAAGACCACAGAACCAATAAAAAGTGCAAGCCGTTGCATAAGACCCTTGAGTATTTAGATTTTGAATTATGTTTCTACCTTAGCAGCTCATGATGAAAATTAAAGCGCCAATGCGTAAATTTAAATTCATAATTCCTACACTTTTAAATTCATTTTGTAATCTTTAAATTTAAACATGAGT
Organism: Acinetobacter sp. 129952; assembly: GCF_056642055.1. Next base: position 5,268 of record NZ_JBWVSU010000015.1, read on the forward strand.
TATCCACAAGCCTGATTTAAATTCAAATCAGCGGGATTTTTAAATTCAAATTCAAAACACTTGCAATCAGTTTTGAATTTAAAAATTACTGGGGATAACTTGTTTCAGGAAAAGCGAGTCACGATCATCAACATGCTCTAATTACACTAGTTTTCATTTTAAATTCATTTGAATAATGGGCTAATATTTTTAAATTCAGAAACTTTGAATTCATTTATCCAGTTTTAAATTTGAATTCATATTTTTGAATTTAAAAGCGCAAGTTTAAATTCAAAGCCCGATTTAAATTTGAATTTGTTTTTATGAATTTAAATTCAAAACCACTTTCCAGTTTTAAATTCAAACTTTGATTTCAGGCTTATCTACAAGTGAATATGGCAAAATTCAGCTGTAAAAAAGGTTTTATTGAATTGTTATATTTATACTCAATTGATCAGTTTGTAAGCAATTGATTTAAAAACTGATCTGACCAATGGCAGGCATTTTTAAAGAGGCGCAATCATGCCTGAAAGCAGACAAATAAAAAAGCGATCACCGAAGTGATCGCTTTTTTTATCAGCAAGTTAAAGCCTAGATGGTCATATCTTCGCTCAATGCCAATGGATTTGGTAAAATTTTCGCCAGTTGGCGGCAAAGCACAGACAATTGCGCGCTGTCATTTGGCATCAAGGTGATGTGACCAATCTTGCGGCCTTCGCGCTCTGACTTATTGTAAAGATGCAAATGTGCACCTTCCAGAGCAAGTACATCTGCAGATTTCGGATGCTGACCAATGATGTTCACCAAGACAGTTGGGCGGATCACTTCAGTTGAACCTAAAGGTAAACCTGCCACGGCACGCACATGGTTTTCAAACTGCGAACATACTGCACCTTCAATCGACCAGTGACCCGAGTTATGCACACGTGGTGCCATCTCGTTGGCATATAGGCCATTGTCTGTCACAAACAGCTCAAGGGTCAGCACACCGACATAGTTCAGATGATTCAGCAGGCGAGTGATGTATTCTTGTGCTACCGGCTGCAAGTCAGTACTGTCCGGTGCTGGCACAATCGAGTGCGACAGAATGCCGTTATGATGATGATTTTCAGCCAATGGCCAGGTTTTTACATCACCATCTTGGCCGCGTACTGCAATGATTGAAACTTCACGCGAGAAAGTCACGAAACTTTCAGCAATCAGTTCACCCGCAGGGCCCAATTCTGCCCAGGCCTGATCCATCTGATCGGTCGAACGTAAAACGAATTGGCCTTTACCATCATAACCGCCACGCGAGGTTTTCAGTACGATCGGCAAGCCCAGTTCAGCTACAGCAGCCTCTAAGCTTTCCAGTGAAGTGACCGCTTTGTAAGGTGCAACTGGAATTGCCAGTTCATCAAACAAGGCTTTTTCAGACAAACGATGCTGGGCAATCGCTAAAGCCTGACGTGATGGATGCAATTGCTTGCTTTGTGTCAGTACATCGACATCTGCAAGGGGCGTGTTTTCAAATTCCAGGCTAAATACATCTGCACTGTTAATAAAGTCTTGCAGACCATTTTCAGCTTGGCTCGAAATCACCGGACCCAAAGCAGCAGAAGGGCAGTCTGTGCTGGCTTCAAAAAATGTACATTGAATATTTAATGGAAGTGCCGCTTGCGCCATCATACGACCCAGCTGACCGCCACCAAAAATACCGATGGTTTTATCCATAATCTGTGTCTCGACTTAAGCTTGGCCTGGAATATTGTTGCTTGCCACTTTATCTGTTTGCGCTGCACGGAAATCTGCAACATTTTTTGCGATTTCTGGACGGGTCAAACCCAGAATTTGCGCGGCCATAATGGCAGCATTGGTGGCACCCGCAGGACCAATAGCCAAGGTACCAACCGCAATCCCAGCTGGCATTTGCACAATAGACAGCAATGAATCAATACCGTTTAAAATCGAAGATTTCACAGGTACACCCAAAACTGGAAGATCAGTTTTCGCCGCACACATACCCGGTAAATGCGCTGCACCACCTGCACCAGCAATAATCACCTGAATACCACGATCACGCGCTTGCTCAGCATATTCAAACAGGCGGTCTGGAGTACGATGTGCAGAAACAACTTCGGCTTCAAATGGGACACCAAGCTGCTTGAGCATATTGGCAGTGTGTTCGAGAGTTGCCCAATCTGATTGAGAACCCATGATAATACCTACGAGAGGAGTATCTTGTGCAGCAGCCGCATTCATTGCAAATTTTCCAGAGATTAAAGTGAGAAAAAATAAATCTCGACGAGAGAGCCAAGCTTGAATAGGAGTTGCCTATTATAGACTGAAATTGATTTGGTCTAAAGTTCAGCTCAAGAATTAAAATTATCTGTTGGGAAAATGGTCAAAAATAAAACAATAATTTTGCGGCTAAAAATACAAAAATAGGACATACATCACATCAAAAAAAAGTATAACTATCAATATAAAACTTTTTTGCAATGAATAACTTAATACTAAAACCTATACATTGGCAGGGCATTTTTATGTGGTACAAACTAAAAATCTGGCTACAGAATCCCTCAGAAAACTTATGGTTGATGCCAGCTCTTGGCGCCGTCTTTGCGACCTTTTTCTCGCTATTTGCAATCGCCAGTCGCTATTTTATCCCGACCAGCACTGTTCCCAATATCAGTACTGAAACTCTGAGCAGCCTGCTAGATATTATTGCTTCCAGCATGCTGGCAGTCACCACTTTTTCCCTGTCGATTATGGTCGCAGCCTTTGCGTCTGCCTCATCCAGCGGGACACCACGTGCCTATCAGCTGATGATGAGTGATGACAATACCCGCCTTGCTATCAGCAGTTTTATCTCGGCTTTTATTTATGCTGTAATTGCCAAGATTGCGCTCGGGCTTGGCTATTATGGTCCTGCAGGTAGATTTGTACTGTTTATCAGTACCATTTTGGTATTGATGTACCTGATTTATATCCTGATTCGCTGGGTACACACCCTGTCGCAACTGGGCAACCTCACCACCACCATTCACAAAATTGAAGTCGCTGCTTCTACGGCCTTGGCGGAGTTTCGACATCAGCCGAATTTTGGTGCCACCGGACAACGTCCAGAGCAAGCAGCTGCCTTTCATGTTTTTAGTACCCAGACCGGCTATTTCACCAATTTTAATAGTGAAGGACTGGAGCAACTGGCCGTCAGCCAACAGCTGCATATCCATCTTCCCCAGCTACCCGGAAAATTTCTGGATCCGATGACGGCACTGGCAGAGGTATATAGCGACCGCGCTTTCAGCCCGGAACAGCAGCAGGAGATCCGAAACTCCATTTTGAATGATGTAATCATTGAAACCAATCGCAGCTTTTTACAGGACCCGCGTTTTGGTGTGGTGGTGATGAGCGAAGTGGGGCAGAAAGCGATGTCTCCCGCAGTGAACGATGTTGGATCAGCGATTAATGCCGTTGATGCCTTAACCCGAATCCTGATTGACAGCAAGGCCGCTGAAGATTTACCGGAGCGGGATTGTCCGCATATCAGTGTGGATATCTTTGATCTCGGGGATTTGATTTACAGTAGTTTTGCACCAATGGCCCGAGATTGTGTGGGTTGTATTGAACTCAATCAGAGAATATTGAAATGTTTAGCGATGATTCAACATAATGTACCCGAACCTGAACTAAAACAGGCTGCAGAAATAATGGCGATTGAATTAATCCAACGCTGCCTGAATAAACTAGAATTTGAACCGGATCGGCAGAAATTACTTTCTGAATTTAGAAGCCATTTCCCCCTGATTCAGCTGAGCCATTAGATCAAGTTAAGGGGTACGGAAGACAAAATAGACACATCCACACAGACATAAAGCGGCCCAGAGATAATCCAGTTTAAAAGGCTGCTTAAACATGAAGATCATAAAAGGAACGAAGACCAGTAAGGTCACGACTTCCTGGGTAATTTTCATTTGACCCACCGCCAGGCCTTGCTGCGCCAGTAATCTGGTCGCCGGAATCATCAGACTATATTCAAACAGGGCAATGGCCCAGCTGAACAAAATCGCTTGCCAGAGCGGTGCATCATGCGGCAAAAATTTTAAATGCCCATACCAGGCCAGGGTCATAAAACAGTTGGCAATTACCAGAAGAAATAAAGCCGGCAGCATTTGCATGCACTCTGCAAAAAAGTCGAAATTATTTTACGGTTTATTTGGCGAAAAGATATTGCATCGCTTTGAAATTTTCTTTGAATTTATCCGTGAAACAGGATTTAAAAAATCCCACAACAAGGCCAGAATTTTCACTATCTTTTCAGCTAAAGCCTTGCTATCGTTGCTTGCAAATTGAATAAATCATGACAACAGCACCAATATAAAGTGATGGGTCAGACAGGAACGGAGTAAAGTAGATGCATCTGCATATTTTGGGTATTTGTGGCACCTTTATGGGCTCGTTAGCGCTACTTGCACGCGATCTGGGCCACCAGGTAACAGGTTCAGACCTGAATGTGTATCCACCCATGTCGACCCAACTTGAAAATGCGGGCATCACTTTAATGCAGGGTTATGACCGCAGTCATTTACAGCCTCATCCGGATCTGGTGATCGTCGGCAATGCCATGAAGCGTGGTATTGATGCAGTCGAATATATGCTGAATGCAGGTCTGCCTTATATTTCAGGTCCGCAGTTCCTGGCTGATCATGTTCTGCAAGGTAAACACGTGCTGGGTGTCGCCGGAACACATGGTAAAACCACGACCACCACGATGCTGGCTTGGGTACTGGATCAAGCCGGTCTGGAGCCAGGTTTTCTGATTGGCGGTGTGCCATTGGGCTTTTCGGAAAGTGCGCGTCTCGGTGGTGGGAAATATTTCTGTGTCGAAGCCGATGAATACGATTCTGCTTTCTTCGACAAGCGTTCCAAGTTCGTGCATTACCATCCAAAAACCGCAATTTTAAATAACCTGGAATTTGACCATGCCGATATCTTTGATGATCTGGCCGCAATTCAAAAACAGTTTCATCATCTAGTTCGTACTATTCCAAGTGAAGGCCGGATTATCGCGCCGATTACTGAAAGCAATATTGATGAAGTGCTGGAGCAGGGCTGCTGGACGCCTGTAGTGCGCACCAGTCTAGATGCCAACGAAAAATCTGAACTTTATGCAGAACAATTGTCACCAGATGGTTCACATTTCAAAGTCCTGCAACAGGGCGTAGTCAAAGGCGAAGTACAGTGGAATATGACCGGGCAGCATTCGGTGGCGAATGCCTTGGCCACCATTGCCGCTGCTGAACATGTCGGCGTATCGCTTGAAACCGCCTGTGAAGCGCTGTCCAATTTTGGTGGTGTGAAACGCCGTATGGAACTATTAGGCACAGTCCGTGGTATCGAAGTTTATGATGACTTCGCCCATCATCCGACGGCGATTGATACGACCTTAGAAGGTGCGCGCAAGCGTCTGGGTGAACGCAAACTCTGGGCGATTATTGAACCACGTTCCAATACTATGCGCATGGGCAGTCATAAAGATGGCTTAGCTCATTCAGCACGTCTGGCCGATGAAGTGATCTGGTATCAACCGGAAGGACTGGACTGGGATCTGCAACCGGTCATTGAGGCTGCGCCAAACAAGGCCAAAGTTGCACGCACACTGGATGACATCATTCAGACCGTAGTAGCAGAAGCAGGCGAGGGCGATGCCGTAGTAATTATGTCGAATGGCGGTTTTGGTGGTTTGCATCAGAAGCTGATCACTGTTTTACAAGCATAAAACAGATTTAAGTGAAATGAAGAAGCCCGTTTAGCGGGCTTTTTTTAGCATATTAAAACCTTGCTTCAGCAAAAGTGAACAGTTGTTCTGATCCTGCAATCCTATGATTTAAACATTGACCCAAAGAGCAGATTTACCTCTGAACCATCCCGAATGATCTTTTGTTGCAATCTGTACACAAGACTCATTGCAGCGCCATATCACTCAAGGCACAATCGAGAAGAACACAGGTATCTATAGGCCTGAAAGCCAGATCATGAATCAGCCCATCGCTGTCACTATATAAAAGCAATCGAGGCGTTCATTATTCTCGCTGAGTCAAGTCATTCTCATTCCTCACTCCATTAGGAGATGTGTCATGACAACGATGAAAGCGATGGTCTATTACGGCGCAAATGATATCCGCTTTGAAGACCGCCCGGTTCCCACCATTTTGCATCCCGGCGATGCCATCATTAAACTCGAAAAAGTTACCATCTGTGGTACCGACTTAGGTATCTGGAAAGGTAAAAACCCCGAAATTGAGCAGGAGGCCACACGTAAAGAGGGCAGCTTTAAGGGGCGTATTTTAGGTCACGAAGGCATTGGCATTGTGGAAGAAGTCGGTTCCGCCGTGCAGAACTTCAAAAAGGGCGACCGGGTCATTATTTCCTGTGTCAGCCGCTGCGGAATCTGTGAAAACTGCCAGAAATAGCTGTATGCACATTGCCGCAATGAAGGCGGCTGGATCATGGGTTATATGATTGATGGCACCCATGCCGAATATGTACGCACGCCCTTTGCCGATACCTCACTCTATCATTTACCCGAAGGCCTGAATCAAGATGTGGCCGTGTTCCTCTCAGATATCCTGCCAACTTCACATGAAATTGGCGTGCAATATGGCGATGTCAAACCGGGCGACAATGTGGCGATTGTCGGGGCAGGGCCAATCGGCATGAGCTGTCTGCTCACCGCACAGTTCTATTCACCTGCCAATATTATTATGGTGGATATGGATGATAACCGGCTGGAATTTGCCAAGACTGTCGGCGCGACGCATACCATCAACTCTGCCAAAGAAGATGCCATTCAAAAGATTCTAGAGATTACCGGTGGACGCGGGGTTGACTGTGCCATTGAAGCAGTGGGGGTGGAGCCTACCTGGAATATTTGCCAGCATGTTATGAAAGAGGGCGGGCATATTGCCAACGTCGGCGTGCATGGTAAACCGGTAAGTTTTGAACTGAACAAACTCTGGATTAAAAACCTGACCATCACCACCGGTCTGGTGAATGCCAATACCACAGGAATGCTGCTGAAAACCTGCTGTTCCGGAAAATTGCCCCCTAGAAAAACTGGCGACCCATCATTTTAAATTTGCCGATTTTGAAAAAGCCTATGATGTCTTTAAACATGCCTCCGATGAAAAGGCCTTAAAAGTCATGATTGACATGAGCTAATCCACATCAGACAAAAAAAGTTCGCTATGCGGACTTTTTTATTTTCAGCATTTACCCCTCAGATCAGAAATAGGGGACATAACCACGCTGCTTATAGCCTTTTGGCGATGCCAGACTGGCCTGATTTTCTTCCAGGCGATACAGCACTTTGAGGAATTCGGCAATTCCTGACTGCTGCAAGGCATGTGGATCAAATTGCTTCAAACCTAAACGTGAAAATAAAGAAGAAATTTCACTGTGTTTATGCACATATTTCATTGACCATTCCGAGAAATGAGACTGCTCTACCATCGCATCTGCAAAACGCAAGATACTATGATGGCGGGCATCCTGACAAATGCTCTGAAATAAACTTTCCACTACTTCAGCCTGACCTTCAAGGCACTGGAAAAATTTGCCATGGGAATAATACAACACCCCATGAATCTGATGCTGAAGGTTAAACTTCCGGGCAGTGGCTAAAATATCGCTCAAATCTTGTAACAACTCTTGTTCAGATTCTATGCGTTCACTGGCATAGCAAAGCTGTAGCATCATGCCATCTCTCTAGAGGGAAGAATTAAAAACACAATTTAATCAATAATTTTAAATTAAGTCGACTATTTTTTAAGCAAATATCCGTTTTTGCTTACACGGTTTTCAGTTTGCATTTCTGGATTAAACTTTTAACAATAGTGCCTAAATTATTAAACGAATATTTTCATACACCTACCATGAACATGAGGATCACTTGATGTTAAAAGATCTGATTTTAACCCTCGCCTTGTTATGTGTGTGTTTTATCCTGATCATCACTTTAAATAATTGGCAATTCAGCGCTCAAACTAATCTGCTGATCAGTTCAATTTTTATTAGCTGGACGATCTTGAAATTTGTTGGACATCGTATTTATTTTCATGCCAGTTACCTGCTGATCATGGCAATTTTAGTGATGCTGCAACAGTTTGAAGAAATTTTCTGGGCGATGACCGGCGTGATGGCAGGTTTCGGTTTATATACCCTGTTACAGGTTATATTGATTCCTGCCTTGAAAGAAAAACTGCATTTATCTTTCGGGAAATCCCCTTGGATGGTTAAATAGTCGTTGCTGCGACATCGGCCAGACTTTGGTCACGTTTAAACATGACATCCACATAGGAACATTGTGGGATAATGGTTAAACTTTTTTCACGGGCAAAATCGACCAGTACATCCAGCATTTTTCGGGCAATACCGTGGCCACGCAGGGAATCATCGACCCAGGTATGATCGGCAATGATGACGGCATCGCCCCGCCATTGATAAGTGATCTCCGCCAGGCGACGTCCTTGATCTTCCATAAAAAATACACCACCACGTTTTGAATCTTGATATTTAATTTCCATACGAATCTAAACCTTTGTTGTCATTTTAAAATTATAAAACATCATTAAAGCGAGGCTCTCGCTCGAACACGGATTTGGCAAAAGGACATTTTGGAATAATCCTGATGCCGTGTTCACGGGCAAAATTCACAGCGGCCTCGACCAGATAATACCCGACGTGCTGTCCGCGTAGGCTGTCATCGACCCAGGTGTGTTCAATCACTAATTGATCTTCATTTACTCTGGAATAACTCATTTCTGCCAGACGTTTTTCATTTGGCTCTACAAACCATAAACCTCCAGTGTCCTGTTGCTGATGCTCGATCAACATACCGATCCTCTCCTTGTTTTTAAGCCAGACTGACATATTTTTCCCTGCTCTATTGTTAGATTTCTTTTAAAGGATTGTGAATCTGTCCTTCTGACCAATACCGCATTTTGCTCAACAGGTTTAAACTGCCGGCCGGTTCTTTTTATCAGATATGTATGTCCAGCTCTTCTTCCATCTCCTCGGTGACACGTCAATGGGTCTGTGTGATTGCTTTAGCCTCTGCTGCCTTTATTTTCAATACCACCGAATTTATCCCGGTGGCGCTATTAAGTGATATTGGCGCAAGTTTTTCCATGTCACCCACTCAGGTCGGGTGGATGCTGACGATTTATGCCTGGGTCGTGGCGCTGCTTTCTTTGCCAATGATGTTACTGACCAAAAATATTGAACGGCGCTTTCTGCTGATGGTTTTATTTGCGGTGTTTATTTTCAGTCATGTGCTGTCCTATTTTGCCTGGAGCTTTAGCATTCTGGTGCTGAGCCGAATTGGTATTGCCGTGGCGCATGCGCTGTTCTGGTCAATTACGGCGTCGCTTGCCGTGCGGGTTGCGCCAAAGGGCAAAGAGTTTCAGGCACTGGGCTTATTGGCTACAGGTACCGCCATGGCGATGGTCTTGGGAATTCCCTTTGGCCGGATGGTCGGGGAGGCCTATGGCTGGCGCAATAGTTTTGCCTTGATTGGGATTGTAGCGAGCGTGGTGTGCGTATTGCTGGCCAAAACCTTGCCTTTATTGCCAAGTGTCAATTCAGGTTCACTCAGCAGTTTAAAAAACTTGCTAAAACGTCCCAGCCTGATGCTGGTCTTTGCGCTTACCGTGCTTGTGATTAGTGCGCAATTTACCGCCTATAGTTATATTGAACCCTTTGCGCTGAATATTGCGCAATTCAGCTCTGCGCAAACCACCAGCTTATTGCTAATTTATGGCGCTGCGGGTCTGATCGGCTCTTACGTATTTGGCCGCTTTGCACCGCATTTTCCCCGACTCACCATTCCGCTATTTACACTCGGGTTAGGGATCTCGCTACTGTTATTGCTGCCACTGTCTCAGGGTGTATTTCAGCTTAATAGCTTGGCGTTAATCTGGGGCATCAGCATTATTGGGTTTAGTCTGGCTCTACAAGCCAAAACCTTAAATCTGGCTTCTGATGCAACCGATGTCGCCATGGCAATTTTTTCAGGTCTGTACAATGTCGGGATTGGTGGCGGTGCCTTACTCGGCGGTCTGGTAACGGCACATATCGGATTACATAGTATTGGCTGGGTGGGAGCCATTCTGGCGAGTCTGGGTTTTCTGATCAGCTTATATCTAATTCAGCGTCCGGATTTCTTAGGTAAGAAAGCGCCTTGAAGCATGATTTTTGTAAATGAAATTGTAGTCTTAGCAAAAATCTGTCATGCTTGCTGCACATTGAGCTACCGCTCAAATAAAATTTAGTTTGAACAAGGGGAGTAGCCTCCTCCAAGCGTTTAAGAATGAAATTTCAATTTTTAAACGTGTCAGAATATCGTCATTACACTTTGCAAAAAGTCGGTATCTGAGCATCTTGAAGTCACACTTTATATAAAAAAGTGGAACAGTAAGATGTAGGCAAGACCTTGATCATGTTGTTATAGATGTTTTTCATCTGGCAACTGGTCAAGGTTTTTTTATGGCTAGTTGTCCGATGTGGAGAATTCACATGGAAACCATTGGTACACTCTGGCTGTATCTTGTCTTTTTCGCGATTGTCGCAGTCATGCTGGTAATCGATTTTGTCGGCTTTAAGCATCAGCATGGTCAGGAAGTTAAAGTCCGTACCGCTGCATACTGGAGTATTGCCTGGGTCAGTGTCGCGACTTTATTTGGTGGCGGCTTATGGCTGTATCTGGAACAGACCGCAGGCACGGCAATTGCCAATGCCAAGGTCATGGAATACTTTGCCGGTTATCTGCTGGAAAAATCCCTGGCGATTGATAACGTCTTTGTCTGGCTGATGATCTTCGCGGCCTTTGCCATTCCACCCGCACTGCAACGTAAACTGCTGTTATATGGCGTACTGGGTGCGATCGTACTCAGAACCATCTTTATTTTTATTGGCGCCTGGTTTGTACAGGAATTCTCTTGGATTCTGTATATCTTCGGTGCGTTCCTGGTGTATACCGGCTTCAAATTCCTTCGTGGTCAGCATGAAGAAGACAGCAATATTGAAGATATGGCGATTCTGAAATGGCTGCGTAAACATATGCGTATTACCCCGCAACTTCAGGGCGACAAATTCTTTGTCCGTCAGAATGGTTTGCTCTGGGCAACGCCGTTGTTCCTGGTCCTGATCCTGGTTGAAGCCTCTGATGTCATCTTTGCCGTCGATTCTATTCCGGCTATTTTTGCCGTCACCACCGATCCATTCATTGTCCTCACTGCAAACCTGATGGCGATTTTAGGCTTACGCGCGATGTTCTTCCTGCTCTCGGGCGCAGCCTCAAAAATGCATTATCTGCCTTATGGTCTCGGGATCATTCTGGTCTTTATCGGCTTTAAAATGCTGATGCTGGATGTGTTCCATATGCCGATCTGGATTTCTTTGAGCTTTATTGTGATTGTCCTGACTGTGACCGCGATCTTGTCGATTCGTCATAGCAAGAAATATAACGAAACCACCCTGTAAAAAGTAATCATCAAAAAAGCCTGCATCAGCAGGCTTTTTTTTATTGTTCTATCAGTGATAATTTGGGCCATTTTTGCAAAAACTGTTTGCTCAGCATGCGTTGTTCAAACACGGCATAACTGACTAAATTCGGATTCCAACGCAGCTTTAACTCAAATAAATCTGCTAAACCGAAAGGAGCAATCAACTCCAATTCATCATCTTTCAGGCGCAGTGCCAAGGCCGTGACAGTTTCTGGCCATAATGACAGCGCATGACTAATTGAAGTTAAAGGCTCAATATTTTCATTTTGATCGGTACGATACCACTCATGTACAAAGGCTTGATTGGTCACATCCCAACTGATATCTGGAAAATAGTCTTTTAACCGATCTGCAAGTTGCTTTTCTATAACGCGAGCCTGCTCATTTTCATCATAGAAAATCACATCGACCTCAGTATGATTTATTTCATATTCCCATCCATGTAAATGCGCCCAGATCACATGACGTAACACACCCGCTGCAACATAAGCATCAGAGTGTAATTGTGCTAACTGATGCAAGATGCGCATTAAGGTCGGCTGTGCACGCACGATCTGTCGAAATTGATCATGATAATTGGATGAGGTCATAGAAGAATCGGGATCACTATTTAAATATGAATGTTCATACAAACATGGCAATTTTTTCAGCTACAATCAATCGAAAAAATTAAAAGCGTAGGTTTAAAATGTCTTCTGTAATTGCAACGACAGCGATCCGTGGTCGCTTCCTCGACATTCAGAATACAGTTGCCCAAGCACGTGATATACACGACCAAGTGCGATATGTAGAAGATGGCTTAGTCATCATTCAAGAGGGTAAAATCCAGTGGTTTGGTCCATGGCAAGAAGGGCAGTCACGACTTCCTACCAACGCTGAATTACAGCACTATCCAGATCAACTGATTGTTCCCGGTTTTATCGACACCCATATTCATTTCCCGCAAACAGAAATGATCGGGGCGTATGGTGAACAACTGCTGGAATGGTTAAATACCTATACATTCCCCACTGAAATCCAGTTTCAAGATGCATCCTATAGCGAAAAAATTGCCGAATTTTTCGTGCAGGAATTGCTTAAAAACGGCACCACCACTGCACTGGTCTTTTGTACCGTTCATCCTGAATCCGTAGATGCTTTATTTAATGCCGCAACCACACGCAATATGCGTCTGATTGCGGGTAAAGTCCTGATGGATCGTCATGCTCCGGAAGCACTAACAGATACAGCAGAAACAGCTTATACCGATTCTAAAGCGCTGATTGAAAAGTGGCATGGACAGGGGCGGAACCTGTATGCGATTACCCCACGCTTTGCACCGACCTCAACACCTGAACAATTACAAAAAGCCGGCCAGCTCAAAAGTGAATATCCGGACGTGTATGTACATACCCATTTGAGTGAAAATAAAAATGAAATTGCCTGGGTAAAAGAACTCTTTCCTGAACGTGAAGGTTATCTGGATGTGTATCATCATTATGGTTTAACCGGGAGCAAGTCCGTCTTCGCACATTGTGTGCATCTGGAAGATAAGGAATGGGATTGTATGCATCAGACCGACTCCGCCATTGCCTTCTGTCCGACCTCAAACCTGTTCCTGGGCAGTGGCTTATTTCCCCTGAAAAAGACCTGGGACAAAGGGGTCAAAGTCGGCTTAGGTACAGACATTGGGGCAGGGACATCATTTAATCAGCTGCAAACCCTGAATGAAGCCTATAAGGTGCAGCAGTTGCAGGGCGAAAAACTCTCTGCCTTTGAGGCCTTGTATCATGCCACTTTAGGCGGTGCCAAAGCTCTAAGCCTGGATGATCGCCTAGGGAATTTTAATATTGGCAAAGAAGCCGACTTTGTGGTGCTGGATCTTAAGGCCACTGCCTTACAGCAGTTACGCCAGAGCAGAGCTAAAAATATTGAAGATGCATTTTTTGCACTGACCATGCTTGGCGATGACCGTAATATTGCAGCCACCTATGTCTATGGAGCAGCCGTCTATGTCAAAGCAGCAGCCAGTGAATAAACCGAAAAAATCCCGCCATCGCCAATACTTACTCCTGTCTGCAATTGCACTGGGCTGTGTTTTTTTATTGAAACGCGATTCAACAGCGGCTAAAAAATGATTACATTTACAGCCAGCAAAACAGGTGCATCTCTGCTAGGGATGTATTAAAATTGCGACGTATTCAGGTGTTGCAGGTCAACACCTTTTTTATTTTGCTATTTTTACTTTTTAGGTATCTACCCATGACCGTTCAAATGAGCGTAATGATTTCCGCTGAAGAAATTCAAGCTAAAGTCAAAGAGCTTGGTGCTCAAATCAATGCACACTATGCCAATAGTGACAAAGAACTTGTGCTCATCGGTTTATTACGTGGTTCAGTGATTTTTATGGCTGATTTATGTCGTGTGATTTCAAAACCGCATGAACTGGATTTCATGACTGTGTCCAGTTATGGAGGTGGCACGGTATCGTCACGTGATGTAAAAATCCTGAAAGATTTAGACGGTGAAATCCGTGGTAAAGATGTGTTGGTGGTTGAAGATATTATTGACTCAGGCAACACCTTAAGCAAGGTACTCGAAATCCTGCAAACCCGTGAACCCAATTCGATTCAACTGTGTACTTTGGTAAGTAAACCATCGCGTCGTGAAATCGATTTGAAGGTCGAATTTATGGGTTTTGAGGTTGAAGATAAATTTATCGTGGGTTATGGCCTGGACTATGACCAGAAGTACCGTCACCTGCCATTTATTGGTGAAATCGGTCTTTAAAATCAGGCTGAAAAAAGTGGCATAGGCCACTTTTTTTATGCCTAAAATAGATAGAAAACCGGGAACAAAAAATAACATCTCGTTTCAGGATTCAACTTTTTATGATCCTAACTTTGTTTCAAGATGATTAAACAGATGTGAAAACAAAGACATGATAAGAAGGAGTATGCATATGTGGACAATTATTGTGGCGATCGTCATTGGTTTTGTAGCAGGTCTGATTGCACGTGCCATTCACCCGGGTAATGATAAGGCAGGTTTTATCATGACCACCTTATTGGGTATTGCCGGCTCCTTATTGGCGACTTTTGGTGGTCGTATGCTCGGTCTGTATTCGGCAGATTCCGCAGCAGGTCTGATTGCTTCCGTGATTGGTGCTGTGATTATTCTGTTTATTTATAATATGGTCACCAAACGCCGTACAGTCTAAACCATTCAGATGTTTCTGAGGTTGATTTGACGACCTGAATAAAAAAGCACCCAATGAGGTGCTTTTTTATATTGAACGACTGATATCTTTATTTAATTTTTATAAATTGAATTCTTTAAAAATCTGCTCAATCTGCTCTGCCGGATAGGCGCCCATTACCTTAAAGCCATTGGAAAAAATAATCGCAGGTGTCCCATTCACACCCATAGACTGAGCCAGTTTTTTATTCCGCTCAATCGGATTGGCACAACTTTTTTTCGATTTAGGTTGAATCCCTTGAGCAATAAGATCTTCCCATGCCTGAGCTGGATTAGACTCACAATACACCTGTTTGGAAGGAGCAACCGACTGGGGTTTTAAAGGAAGAATAAAGGTATAAATGGTCAAGTCATTCAGTTTTTTCAGCTCTAGCTCAAGCTTTTTACAATACGGGCAATTTGGGTCAGAAAAGATCGCAATCTGACGTTTACCCGTACCTCTTACACTTTTCACAGCATCCTGAAGCGGTAATTTTTTCCAGTCGATACTATTTTGCTTCAACATTAAATCACGGGTCAGATTATGCTGATCCTGAATTCGCAGCATCGGGCCAGCAATCAGATGCTTGGCATCTTCATTCAAATAAACCACTTGGCCCTGCATGGAGGCGCTATAGATGCCTTTCATCTCGGTGGTCTGAATATTTTCAATTTTTAAATTGGGACTGTTTTTTGCCAAGTTAGCTTGTACCGTATCAATATTGGCTAATGCGAAGCTTGAAACCAATGTACTTAAACTAATGATCAGTGTTTTTTTTAACATGAATGTTCTACATGAATTGGATAAGAATATGCTTCGATTCTAATCGCTCTGCTTTTAAATTTCTCAAACATTTATGTTACTGTTTATACCCAGTTAAATAAGCTCATCATGTTTCACGTGGAACACCATGTATAGCGTTAGCTTGAACTCCAATCTATCTAGAAAATACATCAATATTCATAATAAATAATTGTTTTATATAGTTAAAATATTTTAAATGATAAACATTTTACTCATTCAGCCTTGACCGATTTTCTGTATCCATTCTAAACTGCAGACACTTTCTATATTCCTCGCTACGCCCTGACATGGATTGGCCAAGGATCAACACTATAACGGCATTTTCATGACAATAACGACCAGCTGGCGACCGTTCTTGATGGTCAGCCTAGCTTTAATGATGGGAACGATTGGCACCGCTTTGGCCAGTCCGCTTTATCCGATTTATCAACAGCTCTGGCATTTGCTGCCCAGCCAGATCACCTACATTTTTGTCGCCTATATGTTTGGCTGTCTCTCGACCTTGTTGTTTTTGGGCAGAACCAGTAACAGCATCGGATTTTTACGGACCCTGCAAATTGGTCTGGCACTAATCACCTTAGGTCTCATCATTTCCGTTTTTGCCCAGAATGCACTGATCCTCTCGATTGGCCGTTTTATTATTGGGATTGCCTCGGGCCTGATGACCACTTCTGCCATGATGGGTTTAATGCATACCATCCCAGAAAGCCATAAACACACTGCACCACAACTGATTTCAATCATCACCGCAATGGGTTTTGGTTTGGGACCCTTGGTCGGTGGTGTGATTGCGCAGTTTTCCGCTGCCCCCTTGATAATGCCATATTTACCGGTGATTTTGGGCGCCGTGCTGTGTTTGATTGGCCTGTTCTGGATCAAAGCACCCAAGTTTGAGGCGCAGCCCTTTAGCATGGCGCCTAAACTGCAACGACCTGAAGCGCAGTTTCATCGGGTGTTTATGATTATTGCAGTGACGGCTTTTAGTGCCTTTGCTGCCTTTAGCCTGTTTGCTTCACTGTCGCCATCTTTTGTCCGCAATATTTTACCTTGGCATGGCCCTCTGGTCAGTGGGCTGGCCATTACCAGTATCTTAGTGATTTCAGTGATCGTGCAATTTATGGCCAAAGCGGTTGCAGCGTCCAAATGTCTGAATATCGGCCTGATGATGATGTGCTTGAGCCTGATGGTTTTAGCGCTATGTATGTATTCGAAAATCAGCCTGCTATTTTTTATCAGTGATATTTGCTTTGGAATTGGCCATGGTTTTGCCCTGATGGGTGCTTTTGCCCTGATTCATCAAATGACCAGCTTAGACAACCGTGCAGCCGTCATGTCAACCTATCTGTTTATTGCCTATCTGGGCACTATTGTCCCTATCATTGCCGTGGGTTATCTGGCCGATCATTGGGGGCTGGATTTCGCCGTAATCAGCTTTTGTATCGCGATTAGTTTGCTGTGTTTTGCGCTGTGGTGGGCGTATCAAAAATCCCGCCTACCAGCCTAAAAAAAGCCCTCAGTTGATGGCTTTTTTGATGTTTTATTAAATAATTATTTACCAATACAAAATGAACCGAAGATCTTGCCCAGCAGATCATCTGCACTGAAATCACCAGTGATCTCACCCAAGGCATTTTGCGCCAGACGTAAGGACTCTGCCACCAGTTCACCGGCGTTATACACCACCAGTTGTTCACGCGCTTCAGCCAGATAGAGCTGAGTGCGCTTCATTGCGTCTAAATGACGGGTACGGGCGATAAAGGTGTCTTCCTCAGGCTGGAAGCCTGCATGCGCTGTAATCGCCTCTATGAGCGCTTGAACACCGGTTTCCTGTTTGGCAGAGACTGCAATATGCCGGAAACCATTTAAATCGCCAATCACGGCTTCAGCACCGGTCAGGTCGCATTTATTGCCAATCAGCATCAAACGTTTTGGCTCGATATGTTCGGCAAAATATTCTTGGGCGAGTTGCAGCGGATCTTCGCCCTGGCTTAAGTCATAGACCAAGAGTAATAAATCGGCCTGTTCAATTTCCTTAATCGCGCGGCGAATCCCTTCCTTTTCCACGATATCACCGGTTTCACGCAGACCAGCCGTATCGGTCAGGGTAATCGGTAAGCCATTTAAGGTAATTTTCTCATGCAGCACATCACGGGTGGTGCCAGCAATATCGGTCACAATCGCGCGTTCAATTCCGGCCAGCGCATTCAGTAGAGAGGATTTACCGGCATTCGGTTTACCTGCAATTACGACTTGCAAGCCTTCACGTAGAAGCTGTCCTTGACGTGCGGATTGCTGGACTTGAGTGACTGCACTGGATACGCCATCCAGCAGATTTAAAATCTTGCCATCTGCCAGAAAGTCGATTTCTTCTTCCGGAAAATCAATCGCGGCTTCCACATGCAGCCGCAGATGAATCAGCTGCTCAAGGACTGCATTGACTTTGGTCGAGAAAGCTCCTTGCAGTGAACGCACCGCAGAACGTGCAGCCGCTTGCGAAGTTGCATCAATCAGGTCGGCAATTGCTTCAGCCTGCACCAGATCCAGCTTGCCATTTTCAAAGGCACGCATCGAGAATTCACCCGCTTTGGCTGCAGTGGCGCCCAGTTCCAGCAAACGGCCAAGCAGGGCGTTCTGAATCACCGGACCGCCATGACCTTGTAGCTCCACTACATCTTCACCGGTAAACGAGTTTGGATTCGGGAAGCAAATCGCCAGTCCTTCATCCATGACTTCACCTGCTGCATCGTAGAACTGGCGGAAACCGGCAAAACGGGCTTTGGGCAACTCTTTTTGCGTCAGTTGCTGGGCAATTTCATAGGATTTCGGACCTGACAGGCGAATCACCCCAACGCCGCCACGTCCTGGTGGAGTTGCAATCGCAGCAATAGTTGTGGTTCGGTTGAGCATAAAATTCACCTGCAAAGACTCAAAAGTACAGCCAAAAAAAATCCGCCTAAGATTACCATCTTAAGCGGATTTATTCAGCCTATCCGTACAACTTAGTTGACTGGAGTAGCCTCATCACGTTTCGCGCGATCTTTGGCAACAGACTTGTTAATCAAAGTTTGTTGCAGAATCGTGATCAAGTTGTTGACGATCCAGTACAGAACCAAGCCTGCCGGGAAGAACAACAAGAATACGGTAAAGATGATCGGCATAAACTTGAAGACTTTCGCCTGCATTGGATCAGTTGGTTGTGGATTTAACGACTGTTGGATATACATCGTCAAGCCCATCAACAACGGCAGAATGAACCAAGGATCCATTGAAGACAAATCCTGAATCCACAGCATCCATGGCGCATGACGCAGTTCCACAGATTCCATCAATACCCAGTACAAGGCCAGGAAAATCGGCATTTGTAATAACAGTGGTAAACAGCCGGCAAGCGGATTGACCTGTTCACGTTTGTATAATGCCATCATTTCTTGAGAGAAGCGCATGCGATCTTCACCGAACTCTTCTTTCATGCGTTGCATTTCTGGCGCAATCACACGCATTTTCGCCATCGAGCGATAGCTCTTCGACGACAATGGCCACAGGATTACTTTCACCAAGATAGTCAACAGAATAATTGCCCAGCCCCAGTTACCCACCAGACCATGGAAGAATTCAAGACCGACAAACAGTAATTTCGCAATTGGCCATAACCAGCCATAATCAACGGTCTGGTTTAAACCCGCAGCTAAATCTTTCAGTTCTGACTGGATTTTTGGACCTGAATAGAAAGTCGCATCAATTTCAGCCACTGTACCTGCAGGCACATTGAACGTCGGTGAGGTAAAACCGATGATGTTCATGTTATCGGTTGATTTACGTGATTCAAGCTTGGCGCTATAAGCTTCGCCATTGCCTTGAGTCAACTTCAGCTGACCTGGAACCCATGCACTGACAAAGTAGTGCTGTACCATTGCCACCCAACCACCTGTCGCTTCAGTACTGACTTTTTCTTCAACAAAGTTGTCGAATTTAAGCTTGTTGTACTGCTCGTCCGGGGTACCCCATGCACCGCCGAGGAATGTTCCCAGCGTGAAGATCCCCTGATCAGATTTGCCTGGATCTTCCGAGTTATCCCGTTTGATCTGACCGAACATCTGACCTTGCCAAGTCTGGCCACTGCGGTTAACCACTTTGTGATTTACCACGACCGGATATTCACCTTCAGTGAAATTGAAGGTCTTGATAATCTCGATCCCGTCAGCAGTTTTAAACACTAGCGGTACAGACAATACTTTCAGGTTTTCACCATCTTTGGATTTGACTGTTTTCGCATCTGCCAGAGTATAAGCCGTTTTTTCCAGCTCATACATTGGACGGCCGTTACGGCTGCTGTCCGGTCCATTCAGACCGATCAGGCCAGACTGGGCGACATAAGTACGTTTCGCATCGCTTTCCAGCATCACGAACGGTTCATCGCTGTCTTTGTTCTTGTCATGATTGAGTAATTCAATACGAACAATATCACCACCCTTAGGATTGATCCAAAGGTGATAAAGGTCAGTTTGTACTGAAATAAGCTGCTGACTTACAGGTGCTGTGGCATCCGTGGCTTGCTGTGCTGGCACATTTGCTTGTGGCAGATCAGAGGCAACTGTAGCCGTCTGACCATTTGGCAAATCTGCAGATACGTCATGCGAAACAACAGCAGTTTCCTGCTGCGGTTTTGTTTCAGCATTTCCATAATCTTTTTGCCACGCCAAAATGAGCAAATATGCGACAACAAACATGGCTCCGAGAATTGCAATCCTGGCCCATTGTTGCATATGTATTACCCCAAGTGGTGAGAGTGATTTTGGTTCAATAAACGATCACGAAAGGGTACAGCAACGTGAAGCGTTTGAGAATCTATTTGCTGAAATGAAATAAAACGAATCGCTTTTGAGGGAACAGGATCATATCCCGAGCCCCCCCACGGATGACAACGGCAAATACGTTTAGTAGCCAGCCACACTCCACGCCCAGCGCCATGCATCTGGACTGCTTCCAAGGAATATTGAGAACAAGTTGGAATATAACGACAGCGCGGTCCAAGAAGAGGACTAATCGCAATCTGATAGAAACGGATCAACCAATGCAGTAAACGTACCATTGGCCAACTCTACTTTTGTGGGGAGGGGGCTATTTTTGAATGCTTTTTGGCAAGACGGTTAAGTTTCTGCCAGGCAAATTGTAATTGCTGGTGCAATTCTGAATTAGGCACTGCTTCAACACCCATTTTCGGCATGATTACAATGTCTAAGTCATCTAATTGCTGTTGATGCAGGCGAAAACTTTCGCGAGCAAGTCGTTTTACTCGATTTCTTTCGTGTGCGCGTCGCACTTTCTTCTTGGCAACAACTAAACCCAAACGGCTATTTGGCAGTTCGGAATGTTTTGCAAGAAATAAGAAATGGGGTTGATGCACTTTAAAAAGCGCACCATCAAAGACACCTTTATAATCAGCAGCACAGCGTAATCGCAACTCTGTGCCAAAACTATAAAGTTTTGTCATAACACCCAAAATCGTCTTAGCGTAACTGATTAAACAGTTAAGCTATGACGACCTTTTGCACGACGGCGAGCTAATACTTGACGACCAGCTTTAGTAGCCATACGAGCACGGAAACCATGAACACGCTTACGCTTTAATTCAGACGGTTGGAATGTACGTTTCATATTGAAACTCCAAAAAATGATCTTTCTATGAAGGTCCGCGATTTTAGTGCTCATTGCTTGAGCTGTCAATGCAAAAGCGGTTTTCTTTTCAAATAAGATCAAAAAATATAAAGACCCTGGTTTTTCAGAGAACTGAATAAAAAATAGTTCAATTCAAGTTAATCACAAATTAAGTTATTGTTATATAAACATATATAAGTTATAAACAACTCTATCAACAAAGTTATCCACATGTTATCCAGATTTTAAATTTAACTTACAGTTTTGAATTTAAATTTGAAGTTTTTTGAGTTACCCACAAAAACCAGTGATCTTATAAATAAATTCAAATTTATAAATTTAAATTTATTACTATTAGGGAGCGCTTTTTCTATGGATAAGCCACTTTTTATTTATTTAAACATGAACTTATATTGTGGATAAAACTGTTTCTATTAATTTTATACTTTGTGGATAACTTTATGATATATTTTATCCACAGCTTGCGGATAAACTTATCCACACTGGGTTTTAAAGTTAAATTTATGCATGGTGATTTCTTTTTGCACAGTTTTTGTGGAAATTGCCATGACAGATGTGGATAACTTGGTTAGAATGGCGACCCGCTTTTGGTCGCGGTCATCTTTTTTGAATGAACAATGGAATGAATAGGGGATTCACATGCTTTGGACGGACTGCTTAAATCGCCTGCGACAAGAGCTCTCTGGAAATGTCTTTACAATGTGGATTCGCCCATTGGTTGCAGAAGAGCTGGAAGACAGCTTGCGTTTGTATGCACCTAATCCTTACTGGACGCGTTACATTCAAGAACATCATCTGGAACTGATCACGATTCTGGCAGAACAGTTGTCTGAAGGACGGGTACGCAAGGTCGAGATTTTGGTCGATTCACGTCCAGGGGCGATTTTATCTGCCAGTGAACAACCGGCGACCACGACTGCGGCATTGACCTCGACACCGATGCCAGTGCCGAAGCCGAAGAAAGAAAAAGAAGACAGCGGCAAAAATAGCCGTAGACGTCAGTTGAATCCATTGTTTACCTTCTCGCTGTTTGTGGAAGGCCGATCTAACCAGATGGCGGCAGAAACCTGTCGCAAGGTACTGACCCAGCTGGGTGCTTCACAGCACAACCCGTTATTTTTATATGGTCCGACCGGTCTGGGTAAAACTCACTTGATGCAGGCGGTCGGTAATGCATTGTTGCAGGCCAAACCGAATGCACGCGTCATGTACATGACCGCAGAAAGTTTTGTACAGGACTTTGTCAGCTCGTTGCAGCAGGGTAAAGTCGAAGAGTTTAAGAAAAACTGCCGTTCTCTGGATCTGTTACTGGTCGATGATATTCACTTGCTGGCCGGTAAAGAGGCCAGTCTGGTCGAATTTTTCTACACCTTTAACGCACTTCTGGATGAGTCCAAGCAAATTATTTTGACTTCGGATCGTTATCCTAAAGAGCTGACAGAGCTGGATCCACGTCTGGTTTCACGTTTTTCCTGGGGGTTGTCGGTCGGGGTTGAACCGCCAGATATTGAAACCCGAATTGAAATTCTGCTGAAAAAAGCAGAAAGCAACCAGGTCGATTTACCACGTAACTGTGCGCTGTTTATTGCCCAGCAGGTGGTGGCTAACGTGCGTGAGCTGGAAGGTGCGCTGAACAAAGTGGTGGCGATTTCACGTTTTAAAGGCACGCCAATTGATCTGGATGTGGTGCGTGAATCTTTAAAAGATGTGCTGGCAATTCGTGCCCGTACCATCAGTACTGAAAATATTCAGCGTGTCGTGAGTGAGTATTTCCGGATTCCGCTGAAAGAACTGGTCGGTCCAAAACGCACCCGGATTTATGCCCGCCCACGTCAACTGGCGATGGGGCTGGCACGTGAATTAACAGGCGACAGTTTTCCGGAAATTGGCATGGCTTTTGGCGGTCGTGATCACAGTACCGTGATGCATGCCTGCGAGAAAGTACAGAGCCTGCGGGAAGAAGATCCGATCTTTAACGAAGACTATAAAAACCTGCAACGTCTATTGCAAAGTTGACCTAAATCGCTCAAATTCTATTCTTGCTATGCGGCTGCTTTTGCCGCATAGTAAACCGTCAAAAAAATCACTTTTTCTATATTAATCTTCAGCTTTAGAGGAATGCACCGTGCGTTTAAAAATCGCGAAAGAAAGCTTACTGAATGTTCTCTCACATGTCGTAGGAGCGGTTGAACGTCGCCATACCTTGAATATCCTGTCTAACCTGAAAATTCAGGTGACTGCGCAAGCATTGACCGTGACCGGTTCCGACCTGGAAGTCGAACTGGTGGCGAGTACAGCACTGGCTGAAGGTGCATGTTTGCAGGAAGGTGAGACCACAGTTCCTGCACGTAAGCTGATTGATATCTGTAAGTCACTTCCTTCAGCGGCATTGGTGGATTTGCATATTACTGAAGATCAGCGCTGCATCCTTAAATCAGGCAACAGCCGTTTTGTACTGGGTACCTTGCCTGCTGATGATTATCCATTACTGAACACTGAAAACACCCAAGGCACGCAAGTAACGGTTACACAGCGTGAGCTAAAACGTCTATTTGAAAAAACTGCTTTTGCCATGGCGGTTCAGGACGTACGTTTTTACCTGACCGGTACTTTGCTGGAAATTGATGCCAATCAGCTACGTGCAGTCACCACCGATGGCCACCGCCTAGCACTATGTGAAACAGCGGCACAATCTACTGCAACACAGCCGATTCAGGCGATTGTGCCACGTAAGGCCGTTGCAGAATTACAGCGCCTGCTCAGCGTTGAAGATGAGCAATTATCTCTATTGATTGGTCGTGAACTGCTCAATGTGACCATCAATATGCCAAGCCGTGACAAGGAACAGGCGGATATTACCGTACGTTTCACCACCAAGCTGATTGATGGTAAATTCCCGGATTATCGTCGTGTGATTCCACGTGGTGGCGACAAAGTGGTGATGATCGCGCATGACGTGTTCAAGCAGTCTTTGCAACGTGTAGCGATTTTAAGTAATGAAAAGCTGCGTGGTGTGTTTCTAAACTTCAATGCTGATTCTTTGCAACTTCGCGCGAATAACCCGGAGCAGGATGAAGCGATTGAAGATCTGGCGATTCAATATGCCGATTCACCGCTAGAAATGTCCTTCAATGCGCAGTATCTGATTGAAGTGCTGGGTGTGTTGGATGGCGATGATGTATCGATGACTATGACTGAAGCCAACCAGTCGGTCTTGGTACAGGACCCGACGCATACCGATCAAACTTATGTCGTCATGCCGATGCGTGTTTAAGTCGCGGCTCTTGATACTCGTATAAGACATGCATATTACGCGTTTACATATTGAGCGTGTACGGAATTTAAAGACGGTTGCTCTCCACGGATTGCAGCCGTTTAATGTTTTTTATGGTCAAAATGGTTCAGGTAAAACCTCGATTTTAGAGGCGATTCATTTACTGGCTGCTGGTCGTTCTTTCCGTACCCATATCCCTAAAAATTATATCCAGCATGGCGCACAGGATGCGATTGTGTTTGCACAATCTGCGACTGAAAAAATTGGCATGCAAAAAATGGCCAGTGGGGAACAGTTGATTAAGGTCAATGGCGATCTGGTCGCGACTCAGGGGCAACTGGCCAAACTATTGCCCTTGCAGCTGATTGATCCGCAAAGCACCGATATTATCGATCATGGTGCTAAACCACGACGTCAATTGCTCGACTGGTTAATGTTCCACGTGGAACCAGAGTTTTATCATGCCTGGCAATATTATTCTCGTGCGCTGAAACAGCGAAATAGTCTGCTCAAAAGCAAACGCTTTCTCAGTTTGTCTGATCTGGAACCGTGGAACCAGATGTTGAGTGAATATGGTGAAATCCTGCACTCGCAACGTGTCGGGATTGTGGAACAATGGAAGCCATTTTTTGAAGATGATCTGAAACAGTTATTACCTGAATTGCAAGTCAGTCTGGAATACAGTCCGGGCTTTCATAGTGAAACCGGCCTGCTAAATGATCTGACCAACCAGCATGAAAAAGACTGTGAGCGACGCTATACCGAATATGGCCCACATCGCGCAGATTTGCGTTTAAAGACCCCGATGGGGGATGCTGATGTGATCCTGTCGCGCGGGCAGAAAAAGCTGCTGATGATCGCACTAAAACTGTCGCAAATCGCAATGCTACATTCTTGTAATAAGGAAACTGTGGTATTATTAGATGATGTGACAGCAGAATTAGATTTAACCGCACAACAACGTTTAATTGAGCGATTGAGCCAACTTGGTAGTCAAGTTTTTATTACCACCCTAGACCATGAATCAGTACAAAAGCACTTACATGATTTGTCTATCTCATATCAGTTATTCAGTGTTGAAAACGGTACAGTTCAAGTTGTGCAATAATATTTTTTGAGTTTTACCCATCTTTGGATAGACCTATTTTTCAC
Source organism: Acinetobacter sp. 129952 (assembly GCF_056642055.1). The sequence continues at coordinate 30,916 of NZ_JBWVSU010000015.1, forward strand.
TAGGGAGAAACCATGAGTTCAGAAGATCAAGCTGCTTCTCAAACAGAACAAACCATTGAAAAGGCTTATGATTCCTCTAGCATCAAGGTATTACGTGGTTTAGACGCAGTCCGTAAGCGTCCGGGCATGTACATTGGTGATACAGACGATGGTACAGGCCTGCACCACATGGTGTTTGAAGTAGTCGACAACTCGATTGATGAAGCCTTGGCAGGCCACTGTGATGAAATTATAGTGACGATCCATGAAGATGAATCGGTTTCAGTTTCTGATAATGGTCGTGGTATTCCGACCGACATTCACCCTGAAGAAGGTGTGTCTGCAGCAGAGGTGATTTTAACCATTCTGCATGCCGGTGGTAAGTTCGACGACAACAGTTATAAAGTGTCTGGCGGTCTGCATGGTGTCGGTGTTTCCGTAGTCAACGCACTGTCTGAAAAACTCGAATTGACCATTCACCGTGCCGGTAAAATTCATGAACAAGAATACCGTCATGGCGATTCTCAATATCCATTAAAAGTAGTGGGCGATACCGATAAAACCGGTACTCGTGTCCGTTTCTGGCCAAGTGCCGAGACTTTTAGTCAGACCATTTTTAATGTTGATATTTTGGCGCGTCGTTTGCGTGAACTGTCGTTCCTGAACGCAGGTGTGCGTATTGTGCTGCGTGACGAACGCATTAATGCCGAGCATGTCTTTGATTATGAAGGTGGTCTGTCTGAGTTCGTTAAATATATTAACGAAGGCAAAACTCACCTGAATGATATTTTCCATTTCACTGCTGCACAGGCCGATAACGGTATTACGGTAGAAGTCGCATTGCAGTGGAATGATTCTTATCAGGAAAATGTACGTTGCTTTACCAACAACATCCCGCAAAAGGATGGTGGTACGCATTTGGCCGGTTTCCGTGCTGCGTTGACCCGTGGTTTAAACAACTACATGGACAGCGAAAATATCCTGAAAAAGGAAAAAGTTGCGGTATCGGGTGATGATGCGCGTGAAGGCCTGACTGCCATCGTGTCAGTCAAAGTACCTGATCCAAAATTCTCTTCACAGACCAAAGAAAAACTGGTGTCGAGTGAAGTGAAAACGGCTGTTGAACAGGCCATGAACAAGGCATTTTCTGAATATTTATTGGAAAATCCACAAGCAGCCAAAGCGATTGCTGGCAAGATCATTGATGCAGCACGTGCGCGTGATGCAGCGCGTAAAGCACGCGAAATGACACGTCGTAAGAGTGCGCTGGATATTGCCGGTCTTCCAGGTAAACTGGCCGATTGTCAGGAAAAAGATCCAGCTTTGTCTGAACTGTACCTGGTCGAGGGTGATTCTGCAGGTGGTTCAGCCAAGCAAGGTCGTAACCGTAAAATGCAGGCGATTTTACCGCTGAAAGGTAAGATCCTGAACGTGGAACGTGCCCGTTTTGACCGCATGATTTCCTCTGCTGAAGTCGGTACGCTGATTACCGCACTCGGCTGTGGTATTGGTCGTGAGGAATATAATCCGGACAAACTGCGTTATCATAAAATCATCATCATGACCGATGCTGACGTCGATGGTTCACACATCCGTACGCTGCTGTTGACCTTCTTCTTCCGTCAAATGCCAGAACTTGTGGAACGTGGTCATATCTATATTGCCCAGCCACCACTGTACAAGCTGAAAAAAGGCAAGCAGGAACAGTACATCAAGGACAATGATGCACTGGAAACTTACCTAATTTCGAATGCGATTGATGAGCTGGAACTGCATATCAGTGCAGAAGCGCCTGCGATTCGTGGTGAAGCACTGGCGAATGTGATTGCTGATTATCAGACTTCCCAGAAGAGCTTGGCACGTTTGACCCAGCGTTATCCTGCGAGTCTGCTTGATGCACTACTTTCACTGGAAGGTTTTAAGCTGGATCAGCTGGAAGACAAAACCTATGTGGAAACATGGGGTGAGAATCTGCGTGCAGCGATTGAAGCCATTCAGCCAACATTACGTCCAGAATTAACCCTGGAGCGTTTTGAAAAAGAACTGGCAGATGGTCAAAAAACTGCAAGCTGGTTGCCACGTATCACGATCTATGTACATAACTTGCCACATAGCTACCTGTTAGACTCAGTACTGTTAGGTTCAAGTGAATATGCACGTTTATTAAAGAATTCAAAGAGCTGGTTTAGTCTGCTTGAAGAGGGTGCATATTTGCAAAAAGGCGATCGCAAGATTCAGGTCAGCAATTTCCATCAGGTTTGGCAACATATCTTGCAGGACTCACGTCGTGGCATGATGATCCAGCGCTATAAAGGTCTGGGCGAGATGAATGCGGAACAGTTATGGGAAACCACCATGGATCCAGACAACCGTAACATGCTGCAAGTGACAGTTACTGATGCGATTGAAGCGGATCGTATGTTCTCTTGCTTGATGGGCGATGACGTAGAACCACGTCGTGCTTTCATTGAAGAAAATGCCTTGAATGCAGATATTGATGCATAACCCTTCAGGATAAAATCAGATATAAAAAAGCGCCTTTCGAGGCGCTTTTTTTAGACCAATTTTTTTACTCATATCCTGTGAGCTAGGCAAAATAAAGTAATTTTGGACCGATTTTTAGATATGGAACGGGTTCATTTAGGTTTTAAAAAGCCAAGTTGAGTAAGCCAAATCGACTCTAAGAAAGGGTTTATGTATAGAGATTACCAACTCGGGAGAATACCTGAAATCTGGAGTGAATCTATCGTTATAAAAATGATCTGCATCAGAACTTCTAAAATAATTTTTGAATAGGAAAGTGAGGTAGAAAGACGTTCTTTATACGATGAGAAGTTTGCATGCAGTTCACGACACTAGGTGAAAACTGGATCAGTCAAAGTGGTATTTAAAGATGCGTGTAATAAAAACAGATCGAATACTTTAGGTGGATTCGACTAAAAAATAATAAATCGCCTATTCAGAAGATCCAATATCTCAAAAATAAATAAAAAGCTGCTAAAACTAAATTTTAAATTTTCAATAGCTTATAAGAAACTTGGTCTAATACGCTAAATAATACGTGAATAATATTGCTTCAAGCATCTAGAAAGCCTGATCAGAGATGTGGATAACTCTAAAGTTATCCATAATTTTTATGTGAATAAGATAGTATTTTTCCGCAAGCTTTAATCCACGTATTAATTCTTTATTTTAAATTCAAATTTGAAATCGATTATCTTGTGGATAAGTGTTTTTAAATTTAAAATAGCATTTTAAATTTAAAGCTAGATTTGGCGATATATTGCTAGTATGACCAGACTATTCCTTGGATTGGCTTTAAAATAGAAAATTATTATAAATTAAATACTTGTAAATATAGTGTAGTTTCTCTAATCATTACCGTGGAACATATTGTTAACTAAAAACTCAAGATGTAGCTAAACTACATAATTGATTTAATAATCAAGTGAACTTTCATTTTTATTTAAAATCATACTTTTATCGATTTTTGCTTAACTTTTTTATTTCTCATTTTTGAGTTATTTCTTGATTTCATTATTGAAAATCGGGCATTTCTTTTATTACTCGATAGAAAAGAGGGAGGGAGTCGCTGAAATGATATTGATTAGGAACAAGAAAAAGAGGATTGATAAAATGACGATGAAAAATAAAAAAGCGCCTGACGGCGCTTTTTTTTAATCATATTTATGGTGTTAGAATGACTTTACGACAGTCTTCTTCCTTTTTATCAAAAATACGGTAACCTTCCGCAGCATCTTCCAGTTTCATGCGATGGGTAATAATCAGATCTGGAGACAGATCTCCATTTTCAATATGTTCTAGCAACTGCGGCAAGTAATTATGCACATGGGTTTGTCCCATTTTAAAGGTCAAACCTTTGTCAAAGGCATCACCAAACAGGAAGCCATGAATTGGACCGGCATAAACTCCAGGTACACTCACCACACCGCCGCGACGGACCGCTGCAATACATTGTCTTAGCGCTGAACCACTCGAACCTTCTAATTTCAGGTTGGTCATTACGGTTTCCAGCATGCTACCTTTGGCTTCAAAACCGACCGCATCAATGACGGCATCGACTCCACGATAACCCGTGGTATTTTGAATGATAAATTCAGCGGCATCGACTTCATCAAAATTGACGGGAATTACCCCATAGGTTTGATGCGCGAAACGCAAACGGTAAGGGTGGTGATCGACCATAAATATCTGCTCGGCACCGAGCATCCGCGCGCAGGCAGCAGCCAGCAGACCGACCGGGCCAGCACCATAAATCGCCACACTGGAACCTCGACCGACTTGGGCATTATTCACTGCTTGCCACGCAGTTGGCAGAATATCGGTCAGGAATAATACTTTTTCATCAGGCAGGGAACCCGGCACCTTAAATGGTCCGACATTGCCTTTGGGGATCCGTACATATTCAGCCTGACCACCCGGTATACCCCCATACAGATGGCTAAAGCCAAATAAAGCTGCCCCTGGTGGGATCTGTTTTTTGTTGAGAATTGCACCACGACCGGTATTGGTATTTTCACAGGCAGCCATGAGTTCATGTTCACAGAAAAAACAGTGACCGCATGCAATCACAAAGGGAATAATCACCCGGTCACCTTTTTTGACTTCGGTTACTTCTGGGCCGACTTCTTCTACAATTCCCATAAATTCATGGCCGAAAATATCACCGTCTTCAGTGGCCGGGATTTTTCCCCGGTATAAATGCAGATCTGAGCCACAGATGGCGGTGGCTGTCACCCGTAAAATAACGTCATCTGGTTCCTGAATCACTGGATCTGGAACGGATTCAACTCGTACATCCCGAGCACCATGATAGGTAAGAGCACGCATGCGGATTTCCTCTCTCTAGTTCAACATTAAACAGACTCGTAGCAAGGCTGCCAAAAATTAAAAAACACTTGTATTAGAGCCTTAGGATGAAACAGTGCGCTGTAAATTAATGTATGAAATAAGGCATCCAACTGTTTAAAAAATAAACTTATATAGGATTTACGTAATTTGTGACCTTATGTATCGAATGATTAGAAAAGAATCGAATTAAAGAAGCATCTAGACATAAATGAAAAAATACAGAGGTGAAAAGGTAAGAGAAAACATTAAAAATAGTGAATAAAAAAGAGATGAACAACGTTAGTCATTCATCTCTTATCTTGAATCTTAGTGGAAGAGTTTTAGAAAGACTGTTCCAGACTTTCCAGTTCCATCATCAATTCCAGCATCTGTTCTTCGGCTGTTTCCAGTTTGGCTTTGAGCTCAGTTTGCTCATTCATCAGTTTCAGTAAATCATTTTTACGTGATGCTTCGTATAAAGCACTGTCACCCAGCAAGCTTTCAATTTCAGCCAGTCGTGGCTGCAGTTTGGCCATCTGTGCTTCGCATTTTTCAATATTCTTGCGAATTGGACGACTTAGTTCCCGCTGGCGAGCAGCTTCTTTACGTTGTGCTTCCTTGTCCAGTTTGGAAATGGTGGGTTTGACTTCAACTTGGGATTTCACCGGTTCTGCTGGCTTCTGTCCATTTTTGATCATTTCAATACGGGCCTGACGTAACCAGTCAGCATAGGCAGTAAGATCACCATCAAACTCACGGCATTGACCATTATGTACCAGTAGTAGTTCATCACAGACGCTGGCGATGAGCTGACGTTCATGCGAAACCAGAACCACCGCACCCTGGAAATCTTGCAAAGCCATAGTCAGTGCATGACGCATATCTAAGTCTAAATGGTTGGTCGGCTCATCCAGAATCAGTACATTCGGACGCTGCCAAACAATCAGTGCTAGGGCCAAACGTGCACGTTCACCGCCTGAGAAGCTTTCGCTTGGCGTATCCATACGTTCGCCACTAAAACCGAAACTACCCAAGAAGGAGCGTAGACTGGCTTCACTGATTTTTTTATCTGCGATACGTGCCAGCTGTAACATTGGGCTGGCATTACCATCCAGTGCATCCATTTGATGCTGGGCAAAATAACCAATATTCAGTAATTCTGAATCTTTCCGCAGACCCTGAATCAGTTTTAGGTCACCGACCAGCGATTTAATCAGCGTGGATTTACCGGCACCATTCATCCCAAGCAAACCGATCCGGCTGTTTGGTGTGATCTGTAAATTTACATTGGTGACAATCAGCTTGTCGCCATAACCAATATCGGCATGTTCCAGTTGCAATAACGGCGAACTCATTTTGGTCGGTTCACGGAAACTGAAAGTAAATGGCGTATCGACATGCGCAGCAGACAGTTCCTGCATACGTTCCAGTTGCTTGATCCGGCTTTGGGCCTGTTTGGCTTTGGTCGCTTGCGCTTTAAAACGGTCAATATATTTTTGCAGATGTGCGCGGGTTTCCAGCTGCTTTTCATACGCCTGTTGCTGCTGTGCCAGACGTTCACTACGGGTACGCTCGAAAGTCGAGTAGTTGCCGGTATATAAAATCAGTTCCTGATTTTCGATATGTAAAATGTGATCGGTAATCGCATCGAGGAAATCCCGGTCATGCGAAATCAGCACCAGCGTACCTTCATAAGCCTTGAGCCAGTCTTCTAGCCAGAGAATCGCATCCAGGTCCAGATGGTTGGTCGGTTCATCGAGGAGTAGTAAATCTGAACGGCTCATCAAGGTACGCGCCAGATTCAGACGCATACGCCAGCCACCGGAAAAACTTGAAACATCCAGCTGTGATTGATGTTCAAAGAAGCCCAGACCCGCCATCAGCTGCGAGGCTTTGGCAGGAGCCGAATAACCTGAAATTTCATCAAAACGGCCATATAAATGTGCCAGTTCTGCATCATCCAGTTGATCCGGCTGATCGAGTTTTTGCTGAATATCCCAGTATTCTTCATCGCCCGACAATACGAAATCAATGGCTTTCATATTCAGTGCTTTGATTTCCTGAGCCATATGCGCCACGGTCCATACCGCAGGTCGGGTCAGCGAACCGGTGTCCGATTCCATGCCGCCGAGCAAGGCTGAAAACAGGGTTGATTTTCCAGCACCATTGACACCGGTTAGGCCAATTTTCCATCCTGGGTGTAACTGCATCGACGCTTTTTGAAATAAAACACGTCCACCGCGACGTATAGATAACTGGTCTAACTGAATCATTGAGAAATCAAAGCTAAGAAATAAGTTGCGCCTATTCTAAAGGAAAGCCCTGTGAAAATGAAAAATCTTACCGGTTTTGCTGAAATGAGTGAGTTTTTCACCTCTGTCAATTGATCTGGGATAGACGCACTAGTTGAGTAAAAGCTCTATTTTATGCATGAACAGTGGTTGATAGTTCAGGCTGATCGAGCAAAAAATACCATAGAGTCAAATAAAAATGAAAAAGGGATGTTTAATTTTGTCGGCACTGGGTCTTTTGGTGTCGACTTCGACTCAAGCTAGAGTGAATGTCTGTGTTTTTGATTTGCTGGGGAAATCTGGTGAGTCTTACAAGCTGCTGGAGGAATGGGCGCTGGCAGCAAAAGGCTGGGGTGCCGAAACTCAGTTAAGCGCCTATCAGGATGAAGCCAAGGTCGATCAGGACGTCAAAGCCGGAAAATGTGATGCCTTCTATATGACCTCAATGCGTGCCCGGGCTTATAACAAATTTGCTGGATCGATTGATGCAATTGGCGGCGTGCCGAATAATGACATTGCCATGAAAGCCATCAGCTATGTACTGGATAAACGCAATAGCAAACGCCTGATCACCCAGATTGGCAAAGAAAAATTCGAAGTGGCGGGTATTGGTCAGATTGGCCCAGCCTATATTTTTGTTCGTGATCGTACTCTAAATAAACTGGAACAGGTCAAAGACAAGAAATTTGCCGTGCTGCATTATGACTATGCGCAAAAAATCATGGTCGACCGGATTGAAGCAGTACCGGTCATGTCGGAAATTTCCAATTTTATTCGCAAGTTTAATCAGGGCGAAGTGGATATTGTCGCTGCACCGGCTTATGCATTTAAACCGCTGGAATTACAGAAAGGACTAGGCCGTCAAGGCGCAATGATTAATTTTCCGGTGATTAATGTCACTGCTGATCTGATTATTCGTCAGGAAAAGTTTCCGGCAAGCTTTGCCGCACAATCCCGAAACTGGTTTGTGAAACAGTTACCGCGCAGCTTTGCCATGGTCAAGCGCATGGAAGCTGAGATTCCAAGCAAATATATTCTGAATCTAAGCCGTGAAGATCGTTTGGCCTACCAAAAGATTCTGCGTGATGGGCGGATCGATTTAACCAAACAGGGGATTTATGATCAGGGCATGATGAACGTATTGAAACGCGCGCGTTGTACGGTAGAAAGAACCAATTTTGAATGTTCGATTGGTGGCGAATAAATCTGAAATCATGTATATCTTTGTAACTATATCTGGGTAAATGTAATTATAAGAAAGCAGTTTTAAATATTAAGATATTGATATTTAAATATATATTTAAAAATAACTTAGGCAACTATTGCTGATTTATCTTTATAGGCCAAAATGCCGGTTTTAAATGGAGTAAATGCTCTATTTTTTTTAATTAAACTTGCTTAATATTTGTCCCGTGTACGGACACTCAGCGAATAACAAGATTTCAAAGGATAACTACAATGAAAAAAACACTCTTATCATTGGCTGCATTCTCTGCATTTGGTTTTGCAAGTGCGGCGCATGCAGAAAAAGTCGATATCTGTGTGTTTGACTTACTGGGTAAATCCGGTGAGTCTTTCCAGATGGCGCAAGAATGGGCACTGGCTGCAAAAGGCTGGGGCGCAGAAATCAATCTGATTGCCCGTCAGGATGAAGCGGTTGCCGACAATGACTTCAAGGCCGGTAAATGTGATGGTGTGTTTATGACAGCCATGCGTGCCCGTCAATACAATAAATTTGCCGGTTCTATTGATGCACTGGGCGGTGCACCAAGTAATGCCATTGCCCAGCGTGCGATCAGTTTTGCTCTGGACAAACGTAATGCAGCGAAAATGGTCAGTAATATGGGCGGCAAAAAATACGAAATTGCCGGTATTTCACCGTTGGGTTCAGCATTTATTTTTGTTCGTGACAAGAATATCAATTCGATTGAAAAAGCCGCAGGGAAGAAATTCGCCGTACTCGGCTATGACGATGCCCAGAAAATCATGGTACAGCGCGTCGGTGCGCAGGCAGTGATCTCCGATGTTTCTAACTTTGTCGCCAAATTTAACAATGGTCAGGTGGATATGGTCGGTGCACCTGCTTATGCCTACAAGCCATTAGAAATCTATAAAGGTCTGGGTAATAACGGCGCAATGTTTAATTTCCCGGTACTGCATGTCACCTCTGATTTTGTGATTCGTCCGGAAAAATTCCCCGCAGGTTTTGGACAGAAATCGCGTGACTGGTTTATCAAAAACCTGCCAAAGAGCATGGGGATGATCAGCCGTCTGGAAGCGGGTATTCCGTCGAAATATAAAATGAATCTGAGCGCTGAAGATAAAACCAAGTATCAGAAAATGTTACGTGATGGCCGGATGGATATGACCAAACGCGGAATCTATGATGCCAGCATGATGTCGGTCTTAAAACGTGCACGCTGTTCTGTCGATAAGGCCAACTTTGAATGTTCAATTGCTGGCGAATAATCTGATTTTTAAAGAAAAAAGCTTAGATTGATCTAGGCTTTTTTTATGGCTGAACCAGGTCAGATCTGCCATTGTGCAGCGAATAAAATAGCTTAAGCTTGAGCTAAATATTAAATTCGCATGTTTTATATAAAAAACAATCACATGTGACTAAAACTGCAATAACAAAAACAAGCGATAAGGAAATGAGGATGATGCATAGAGGATGGAAAGCACTGGCATTGGCTACGGCGACACTGGCTGTTTCAGGTCTGGCGCAAGCTAAACAGGTAATTTGCGTATTTGATCTGGTTGGTAAAAACGGTGATGTCTATAGTGTGATGAAAGACTATCAGTTGGCGGCCAAAAATTGGGGTGCAGATGTCGAACTGCGGGTGAATACCAATGAAGCGGTGGTTGCAGAAGATTTTAAAGCTGGAAAATGTGACGGCATTAGTGTGACCGGGATGCGTGGCCGTCAGTTCAATAATTTTACCGGTTCACTCGATGCTATTGGCGCGATTCCAGATCTGAATCTGGCAGTTAAAGTCATGCAGGGACTGGCCAGTCCGACCTTTGCCAAACATATGCTGCAAGGTAAATATGAGGTAGTCGGTGTCATTCCTGTGGGTGATGCTTTCCTGCTGGTGAACGACCGCAGTATTAATACCGTTGCTAAAGCCGCTGGTAAAAAAATTGCCGTACTTGATTATGATGAAGCACAAAAAATCATGGTACAGCAGGTCGGCGCACAGGCGGTGAGTGCCGATGTCACCAATTTTGGTGCCAAGTTTAACAATGGCCAGGTGGATATTATTGGTGCACCAGCAGCAGTATTTAAACCGCTGGAATTACATAAAGGTTTGGGTAACAAAGGCGCGATTGTGAATTATCCGGTGTTGCAGGTCACAGGCAATATCATTATCCGTCCAGATAAATTTCCGGCAGGTTACGGACAAAAATCACGTGAATGGGTGAGAAGTCAGTTACCGCGTGCCTTTGGTATTTTGGGGAAAATGAAAGCGGACATTCCAGCAAAATACTGGATGGATATTCCTGCTGCAGACAAATCGGGTTACCAGAAAATGATGCGGGATTCCCGAATTGACCTGACCAAACGCGGTGTTTATGACAAACGTATGATGAAATTGTTATGGCAATTCCGCTGCAAACAGAACCCGAAAAACTTTGAATGTGCCTTACAGGATGAGAACTACAAATAATCCTGATAAAATTACTCTGATTTGACTTTTAATCTGTAGAGACTGACCATATATTGAGTGTGCTATACTTAAACATGGTCTTTTCTTTTTAAAGACATTCCATTCAACAGAGGAATCCGCCATGAATGCCCAAGCGCTTGTGCTCACCGACAATGCCGCAAATAAAGTACGCCAGTTGCGTGACAGTGAAGGTAACCAAGACTTAATGCTCCGTGTCTATGTGACCGGTGGCGGCTGTTCAGGTTTCTCTTATGGCTTTAATTTTGCAGAAAGCCAGAATGAAGATGATGCAGAATTTGCCAATGGCGATGTTAAAGTCCTGGTCGATTCATTGAGTTATCAATATCTGGTCGGTTCGGTGGTAGATTATTTAGAAGGTCTGGAAGGTTCACGTTTTGTGGTACAAAACCCGAATGCGACCACGACCTGTGGTTGTGGATCTTCATTCTCGATCTAAATCCATGCACAAAAAAAAAGTCCTCTCAATGAGGACTTTTTTATATCTGGAAGAACGTTTAGCTATCCAGTTTTACCGCTTCAAGCAGGTCAAAGATCACGGTAGTGACATCCTGACTCAACTCGCGGTTATTGAAAATTTCATAGGCGCTAATGGTAATGTCGGTATCGCTTGGCAACAGACGCTGTTCTTCTTCGATCAGGTCATTGATCGGTAATAAGGTCTGTTTGATTTCCAGATGCAGAATATCTTTATATTCCAGATTTTCATCGTCGAGTTCAATCAGTTGTTCATTGAAATAAGGCAGCAAAATCGAATGAAGATAGGGTTGGATGTCCTCGATATCAAAGATTTCGATATCACGGGTTTCATCAATCGTACTAATGTGGTCATTTACTTCAATTAAAATATGGTAGTAACTCACATGAATCTCCAAAGATGGCCTGAACAATGTAGCCAATCACAATAACATGAAATCAGAATAGAGTGTTTTTTATAATACTTATACACTTAAATTAATTAGGGAATTCAAGCTGATCACTTAACGGTTATAAAGCAAGGTCTTGTCTGCAGGTCGCAGCTGGAAGTGTTGCAGATTCTGTTTACCCAGCACCGGATACATCAGTGCTTCCGGGTCATTATGGTGATACAGCCCCAAGGCATGTCCGAGTTCATGTGCCAGAGTCAGACGGAGATCATCTTCTGCATCAAACTGATAGACATGAATTTGATCACCCATAAACACGCCTTTATGAAATTCGCGGGCAGGGAAACGCTGTTGGGCTTGAATGATATTCTGCTGATGGTTTTGCAGACCATGTTGATGCATGGAAACATTCATATTAAAGGAACTTTGCTGTTCCTGAAGGTACTGAAGTTCCCGTTGAAAACTTTCCGATTTGCGCTGTAAAGCCAAAACCTCATATTCAATCTGCTCATGTTCATAAGCAGATAAATTTGGCTGACGGCGTCGTTGCTGTAAGGCCTGAAATTCACTATTCATCTGATCTCTTTGCTGGATCAGGCGTTGCTGCTGACTTTCCAGATGCTGATGGGATGCTTCCAGATTTTTGACCTGACGTTGATACTTGGCGTCATCTGCCAGCAACTGTTTTTCGACTTTCTTCAAGGCATCATAGTCTTGCTGGCGTTGATCATAGATCAGGTGAATACTCAGCCTGGCATTTTCATCATAGACCATCAAATCATCACGATTGCTTCCCTGATGCCAGATTTCGATCGCTTCCTTGCTCAGTTGAATGACCTGATCTTTACTTAGTCCAAAGCCTGAATCGACCTGATCAATCCGGAAACGTAAGCGGGTATCGAAAGGATGAGTCAAACGATCAGCCAGCGAGTTATAGCGCAGTTGAGGATGGGTTTTGGTCTGCATATGCAGATAGGCAGACATGATCAATCCAACTACGAGCAGACAGAGCGGAAGACGCATATTTTTTATTTAAATGTCTATTTTTTAAAAATATAGCTTAATTTTAATGCCTTTCCCATGCTTTATTTGCGTCATCCTTCTGCTTTTGGATAAAGCCCTAATTCGGCCAAAGCCTGCTGCAAAATTTCAAGGCGGATCGCCGGATCCATACCATTTCGCATCTGCATATTCAGTGAAAATGCCACGATCTCGGCTTGCGGTGTTTTAACCCAGCCGGTGAGCCAGCCGACTTGCGGTTCCACATCCATGCCCCAACCGGATTTGACATATAGTCGATAAGCTTTCCGCTCCTGTAAAAATAACATGGCTTTGACTTGTTGCTGGACTTGAGGATCAAAGGCCAGTTGCTCTCGGGCCAACGCAGAAACAAATTCGACTTCCTGTTTTGGAGTGATTTTCAAAGGGCCTACCAACCAGAAGTTATCGACCTGTTGACCAATCTGCTGATTACCAAATTGGATGCGTTGTACCTCCTGTTGCATCAGTTCAAGGCCAATACGACGCGCCAGTTCCTGATAGACGGGTACAGCAGACGCTTGTATGGCTTCACCGAGAGTCATATCTTTTTCCCAGGCTGAAAAACTGCGTTTCTTACCATCCCATTTAAAAATTTCATTGGTTGTGGCTTTGCCATGTTGCAGGCCAATCAGGGCATTGAGCATTTTAAAAGTAGAGGCGGGAACATATTCGGTATCTGCACGGCTTAAATCATTGCCATAGACCTGTATCTGTTGACCACGCTGAATCACTAAAACGCCAGAGCTTTGCGCCTGATCAAATAATTGGGCAATGGCTTGAGTCGATTGAGTCGAAGTGATATGAGATGGGGAAGATGAAACGGGTAAGGTACACGCCGTCAGGCTCAAGCAATTAAGTAAAGACAGCAAAATCAGAATTTTCATGGGTTCAGGGTATTTTAATGTTTGATTTAACTTAAACAGCTTTTCCTGAAAATACGATCAAATTTAGGTAGTTTTTATTTTATTCCTGCAAGTCGAGACATAAAAAACCGCGCTTTCGCGCGGTTTTTTTAGTTAAACCGACAAATTATTTCTTGTCATCTTTTACTTCAGTGAACTCAGCATCTACAACGCCGTCGTCCGCTTTTTGAGATTGACCTTCGCCGCCTTGGAATGCGTTTGGATCAAAACCTTGCGCACCGCCTTGGCCTTGCGCTGCTTCATATGCACGTTGTGTAATTGGCATGATGATGTTTTGCAGCGCTTCAGTTTTCGCTTTGATCTCTTCAACGTCATTTTCTTTGGTTGCAGCTTCAAGCTCAGAAACCGCAGTTTCGATTGCAGTTTTTTCGTCTGCAGTCACTTGTTCACCAAGATCTTTCACTGCTTTTTGTGAAGAAGCAACTAAAGCATCCGCTTCGTTGCGTGCTTTTGCAAGCTCTTCAAATTTACGGTCTTCTTCAGCATTCGCTTCAGCATCTTTGATCATTGCTTCGATTTCAGCATCAGACAAACCTGAGTTTGCTTTAATCTGGATCGATTGCTCTTTACCAGTGCTCTTGTCTTTCGCAGATACTTTCAAGATACCATCAGCATTGATGTCGAAAGATACTTCAATTTGTGGCACACCACGTGGCGCAGGTGGGATGTCGCCTAACTGGAAGTTACCTAACAATTTGTTTTGCTGCGCCATTTTACGTTCACCTTGGTAAACTGAAATGTCTACAGCAGGCTGGTTGTCCGCAGCAGTTGAGAACACTTGAGATTTCTTTGCAGGAATCGTGGTGTTTTTCTCGATGATTGCAGTCAACACGCCGCCCATAGTTTCAATACCAAGTGTCAACGGAGTTACGTCAAGTAGAAGTACGTCAGTTTTGTCACCTGAAAGTACCGCACCTTGAATCGCAGCACCCATGGCTACTGCTTCGTCAGGGTTTACGTCTTTACGTGGCTCTTTACCGAAGAATTCTTGAACCTTCTGTTGAACCATTGGCATACGAGACTGACCACCCACCAAGATTACGTCAGAGATGTCAGAAGTCGAAAGACCTGCATCTTTAAGCGCAATACGGCAAGGTTCAATCGTACGAGCAACCAGGTCAGCAACTAGACCTTCAAGTTTTGCACGTGTTACGTTGATCACTAAGTGTTTAGGACCAGTCGCATCAGCAGTGATGTATGGAAGGTTGATTTCAGTTGCGTTTGAAGATGAAAGTTCGATCTTCGCTTTCTCAGCAGCTTCTTTTAAACGCTGTAACGCCAGTGGATCTTGCTTCAAGTTAAAGTTTTGTTCTTTCTTGAACTCTTCAACCAGGAACTCGATTAACGCGTTATCGAAGTCTTCACCACCTAGGAATGTATCACCGTTAGTCGACAATACTTCGATTTGCTGGTCGCCATCAAGGTCAGCAATTTCAATGATTGAAACGTCGAAAGTACCACCACCCAAGTCGTAAACCGCGATTTTACGGTCGCCTTCTTTTTTGTCCATACCGAACGCAAGTGCAGCAGCAGTTGGCTCGTTGATGATACGTTTAACTTCTAAACCTGCAATTTTACCTGCATCTTTAGTTGCTTGACGCTGTGCATCGTTGAAGTAAGCAGGAACAGTAATAACAGCTTCAGTTACGGTTTCGCCCAGGTAATCTTCAGCAGTTTTCTTCATCTTTTTCAAGATTTCAGCAGAAACCTGTTGTGGCGCCAATTTTTTGTCGTTGACATCAACCCAAGCATCACCGTTGTCTGCTTTGATGATTTTGTAAGGAACCAGACCGATATCTTTTTGTACCGCTTGGTCTTCATAACGACGACCGATCAAACGTTTGATCGCGAACAATGTATTTTTCGGATTCGTTACTGCTTGACGCTTTGCAGATTGACCTACCAGAATTTCGCCATCTTTATAGGCAATAATAGATGGAGTGGTACGCGCGCCTTCAGCGTTTTCGATTACTTTAACTTTGTCGCCTTCAAGTACTGCAACACATGAGTTTGTAGTACCTAAGTCAATACCAATGATTTTAGCCATTTGGATGTTTCCTCTAA
Source organism: Acinetobacter sp. 129952 (assembly GCF_056642055.1). The sequence goes on from NZ_JBWVSU010000015.1 coordinate 46,620, forward strand.
AATTTTTTTGTGATTTACACTTGTTATCCGATATGAGAGCCGTTCGATTTTTTTCAAGTAAAATTTTTGAAAAATTTCACAAACTCCCGAATTTATTTGGCTTAAGCGCCGACCATCACCATGGCAGGACGCAATAAGCGACTGTTAAGCGTGTAGCCTTTTTGCAAAACAGTCCCAATTTCATTTGCATTGGCATTTGGATCAATCCCGACTGCCTGATGCAGGTCAGCATTGAAACCGTTGTTGGTATCCACTGCCACAACCCCAAATTTCTCCAAGGTATGCAATAAAGATTTAAGGGTCAGTTCAACACCTTCACGCAATGGTGTTTGCTCTTCACCTGCAGCCACAATGGCACGTTCCAGATTGTCGACTGTTTCTAGAAGCTCTTTAGAGAACTTTTCCAGAACTGTATCTTTATGCTTTTCAGATTCACGCTGAATACGTTCAACACTCTTTTGTGCTTCATAAACTGCATTGGCGGTACGGGCTTTTTCTAACTTTAAATCACCTTCAAGCTGCGCAATCTGCTCTTGTAAAGACTCAACGGAAACTTCAGCCTGCTCGGTTTCAGCTTGAGTTTGCGCTGTATCTTGTTCCGCTTGCTCTTGCTCAAGTTGTTGAGCTTGCTCGTTTTGCTCAGTCGCCATTGATTTACTCCGTTTAAATGGGTTCTTAAACATGTACAGTCCTTAGGCCTCAGTGTTCACTGCGTTTATGCTGAACTGCCATGGTTGTGAAGTTCTTGATTACCTAAAGAAATCGGGGCAGGGTGTAAAAATTCAAGCGTCGACCCAGATTAAATTTAAGATTTATACAAAATACTGAATCCAGCGGATAGCAGAACAAGCTATTCAGAACACAACAGCAGGATAGGATGAGAATAAAATACACGGACATCAGCAGCGATGAATCCGAATTTTGAACTGAATAGATTTAATTCGCGACTAAATCTAAAAATTAAGTATTTGAAAATAAATATAAAAAATAAGTAATCGTATTTTTGAATCGAATTAATAATTTTAATCCGTTTTAAGTGTGGGTAAAAAAATTGCATCATACTTCTATTAACAGCGACCTTGTTTAGAGGAGAGAGCCGAACCGGGTTGCTGTTGTCCTATTTTAAAGTTGCTTTTTTCAAGCTGAGCCTCCCCAAGACTCAGCTTTTTTTTGCCTGTTTATTTATTAGACATAAAAACGATTAATATCTAAGCAATAAAGTCTTTCACAATAGATGAACTTTTGATTAATATTTATTCCAGATTCTATCGCTGTAGTTTCTTCTTATTTTGAAATGTGTTTTCGTGGCTTATCCTGTTCTCTAGATAAGCCTTTTTTTTGCCTAGAATTTACCTTTTTTAAATTTGTTGGAATCAGTCGTCTCTATTTTAGCGTTCTGTAAGATAAAACTTACAGCTTGGATAGTGAATCTCGGCTTCCTGAGCGCAAGTTGATTCGATAGGATAATTTATATAAAGAATAGGATGTTCTGGTTGAATTGCTGAGAAGCATAAGCGAAGTGGAAGTTCGTTTAACATAACCCTCTGCAAAGGCCCTAAAGAAATTTTCTTTAGGGCCTTTGTCTATCTGGCAGCTATCTTTTTCCATTTAAAAAGCCCAGTCTAGGCTTTTAATACAGAAAATGATTCAAGTCTTAATCGCGACGATCGCGTGAACGTTGTTCTTGATGACGTCGGTTGTCATTCCAGCGTTGATTAGAACGATTTTGCTGGACTTTTTTACTGCGTTGATCTGTTACACGTTTACGCTCCAGATCCTGACGACGTTTACGTTCTGCCTCTGCCTGTTTTTGCCGTTGCGTCATGATATTTTTACGTTGCTGTTCATGGCGCTGTCGTTCCAGTTGGCCTTTACGTCGATCCAGCTCTAACTGTCTTTTACGATCCTGCTCCCAATTGCGATGTTGTAATTCCTGTTTACGTCGATCCAGTTCAATGCGTTTGCGTTGCTGTTCATATTCCCAACGTTGCCGCTCATAGCGACGATCTTGTTCATAACGCCGGTCCAGTTCATAGCGACGGTCATAACGCTGATCATAGCGGCCATCATAATAGCCACCATCTTCAGGAAATGCGACGCAGCCTACAGCTAAAAATGCAGTCGCCAAAGACAGAGCTATAATTTTGCTAGCCATAGGCATCCTCCCGATTTGTAATAAAAAATATACTTAAGCTCGCAAAAGTACGTCAAAAATAACCTTTAAACGGTCAATGACATCTTTTATAAATGAGGGTAACGTATCGAGTAGAAGCTATATGTACATTGATATTAAGACTTATATAAGAATATGGTCACTGAAACGCTAATCGTGTAGAAACTATGAAGAATTAAGAGAATAAGGACTAAAAATAATGACTGTGAATCCTCCGGTTCTGAAAAGTGTGATGGAAAAGGGACAAGGGACGGCAGCGCGTATGCTGGACCGCTTACCTGGCATTGCACAGGAAGCATTAGTTAAGGCTCTGGATTATCCTCATGTTTATCCTGATTTAGATCCATTGGTAAAATGTCTGATGGCCATCCAGATAAAACAGGGGCATAGCAGTTTTATCAGTGAGGATCTGGCACATTCGCGCACATTGTTTGATGCACGCATGAAAGCGATCGCGGCTAAACCAACTACTGTCAAAGTCATCGAAGAGCTGCGCCTGCCTTTGCAAAGTGGCAGCATCTTTGCCCGGCATTATCATCCAGCTCCACAAAAGAAGTTGCCGATGGTGATTTTTTATCATGGCGGTGCATTTATGGTGGGCGGTCTGGACAGCCATGATGAATTCTGTCGCTTGCTGGCAGTACATGCCAAAGTGCAGGTGCTAAGCGTGGCTTATCCGCTGACGCCAGAATTTAGCCCCTTGCAGATGGTACAGGTTTGTGAAGATGCCTTGGCTTGGGCACATCAGCATAGTAAGCAACTAAAAATCTATAAAAACCGTATTGCCGTGGCAGGGGACAGTGCCGGAGGAAATCTGGCTACTGTCGTGGCACAGCGCAGTGCAGGTAAATCTTATGCCGCACGAGCACAGCTTTTGCTTTATCCGGCGGTCGACTTTAAAAGTCGCCATCCTTCTTTTTATGCCTATAAAGATGGACTGGTGCTTTCAGAGCAGGATATTGATCTGGTGACCTTAATGTATGCCCAAACCCATCAGATTGAACTGGATGATCCGTTGATTTCACCGACCTATGGTGAATTGCAAAACTTGCCGCCAAGTTATGTGATTACTGCACGTCATGATGTCCTGCATGATGAAGGTTCAATCTATGCACATAAACTACGTCAGAATGGCGTGAGTGTTCATTATCATGAATATACCGATCAGGCACATGGTTTTATTAACCTGACGCCGATCTCTCGCCGTGCCAAAAAATATGTGATTGAGATCAGCAAAAACTTCCGCAAATTCTGGGATAAAAATAGTTAAATCGAAAGTATAAATAAAAAAAGGTGTTTCTCATGAAACACCTTTTTTTATAGATAAGTTTTTATCAGTTCTTATACTTTGCTACTGATCTGCGCTTCAGGAAAGATCAAATTGAATTTGGGGACATAAAAGCTTTGCAGCAATTTGGCTTTGGAAAAGTCTGGAAATATATTCTCGGCATCTTGCCACTCTACTTGCGAGAGTTTGGAGAGGTGACCGCGGAACTGTGGACTAAACTGAAAACGCTGCCCTTTCCAGGCTTGCTGAATCTTCAGCATAGACGCTGGAATATGATGACTATTAATGTAGAACTGGCGTGCAGATTTGGTTTTCTTCAGCCGAATCGTCATATGCTGGTTTTGATGCTGAATCTGACACAGCACTTCCTGATCCTTTTCCTGCCATTCAAATTGCGCATGTTCTTTGGGAATGCCCCATAAATACTGACCGTGTACCACAGACTCATGGGTAGACACATAAATTTTAGGAATCGAACTGAGGCGCCGTTTACTAATTAAAGGATGATCCAGAATCAGTAACTCATCATAAGGGCCAATCGGCGAAGCGTGATAACGCACCAATAAGACTTGGACCATACGACCCAGCGGAGAAGGGGCGATCCGGAACTGTTTCGCTTGCTCAATAAAGCTGGGGGTCAGCCAATAATTCAGAATAAAACCCTCACCCTGCAAACGCCAAGGTGGAAACTGGTGGATATTTTGCTCCTGTAATAATGCATGCTTCATTCTTATTCTCTTGTCTTTAGTCGGCAGGTCACTGCATTATGAGTTATAAAAGATTAATATATAGTCATTCACAACCATTACTTCTAAGTAGATGAGTTAATAAATGTTAAAGAAATCATTATGTGTCATCGCACTTGCTGCGGTCAGTCTACCAAGCTTTGCTGCCAATACGATTATTGAGATGAAGACTTCATCGGGAAATATTGAAATTGAACTCTTCAATGACAAAGCCCCAATCTCGGCAAAGAACTTCGAAAGCTATGTAAAGAGCAACTTCTATAAGGACACGATTTTTCACCGCGTCATTCCAGGCTTTATGGTGCAGGGCGGTGGCTTTGATGTGAACATGCAGGAAAAAGCCAATACAAAAGCACCCATTAAAAACGAATCGTCGAATGGTCTGCAAAATAAACGCGGTACTTTAGCCATGGCGCGTACTAATCAGCCGGATTCTGCCCGAGCACAATTCTTTGTGAACCTGGTCGATAATGATTTTCTGGATCGTTCTGCTAGAAATGCCGGCTATGCGGTATTTGGTAAGGTCACTAAAGGCATGGATATCGTCGATCAGATTGCCAAAGTACCGACCCGAAACTATGGAATGCATCAAAATGTGCCAGTGAACCCTGTAAGAATCACCAGTGTGACGATTAAAGCACCAGTCGTAAAAAACTAGGCATAGAATAAAGCAGAAATATTTAATTTATATTTCTGTTTTAAAAATATGTACTTATGTAATGAATTGTATGGAATTGAACCAATTTGGTGCATAAAAATAAAACACTCGTGATTCCTGTGCGTTAAAAGCGCTTGCACGTGTAAGAAATTGCCCTATAATGAGCA
>NZ_JBWVSU010000016.1:0-44928 GCF_056642055.1 Acinetobacter sp. 129952
CATTTCCGAGCGATTGCAACCCGATTTGATAAGCTTGCACGAAATTACCAGTCTATGATTTACATTGCTTGCATATTTATTTGGTGTAAAGCCAAATGAGGACACGCCCTAGAATTCTAACTAATTAAGGCTGATACAGCTCTAATACAACACGAATCAGCGTATCTCCTTGTTCAGATTCAATCTGGAACAATCCTCCCATGCGCTCAACCCGCATTTTCATGCTGCGCATTCCAATACTCAGACCATTTTTTTGCACCATGTCAGCATCGAAACCGATGCCATTATCCTGAATGCTTAAAGTAAGCTGATGTGGCTGGGAATATTCCAGACTGACTTTTACCTGACTGGCCTGACTATGCTTAATGATATTGGTCAGACTTTCTTCGACTACTCGGATCAAGGTCAAACACTGTAATGCCGTCGGTTCACGCTGCCAGACTTTTGGAAATGACCATTCAACTACAATCCCCATTTCTTCCATCAGCTGGGTAAAACGATAACGTACCGGTGCGATCCAGAGTACCGGCGTTTGTGGGACTTTATTTTCAATAGATGAACCACTGTCAATGATTTGTCTGAGATCATCTCTGAGCAGTTTCAGCATGGAAAGAAACTGCTGTTTAGAAACTGTTTCGCTACTTTGATCTACCAGAATCATGGAACGGACAATAGACCCTCCCAACCCGTCATGCAGTTCATGTGACAGATTAATCCGCTCTTGCAGACGAACATTCGTCAGCTCCAATTGATGTTTATCGCTCAGGCTTTTATTCAGGTCAGCACTGACCTGCTGGACTTTACGTTCTAACTGGGTATTAAATTTTTCGATTTTCCTGACATTACGATTCAGGCGTGTGCCCATAATCAGCACGACAAACAAGGTAATAATTGGTGAGGTATAGGGAGATAAAGGTGAAAACTCATTGACCTTGGTTTGGTTCAACATGATCAGGTCGATGACTACACACAGCAAAATCCCCCAGAGACACAGCGTCAGGAAAAGATATTCTCCATTTCGGGTTTTGATGGCCTGATAGCTGACATACACAGTACAACTAATAAAGAGCAATACATAGATGATAAACACTCCGCCCAGTACCTGCTCCAGATAATCCAAGGAACTGATCATAACCAGTAAGCTGGACAGAACGCTGACCAGAATAAATCCTCGCTCCAACTGCTTAAATTTCTGTTTTACAAAGCGGATCAGATACAGACAGAAGCAATGGATATAGGCAACAAAAAAAAGCATGTTGGCTTTACTTGCCGAAATCGTGGAGCGAAATGGAAAATTTTCTGTAGTCAAAACATTGGAAATAAACAGAATCCACAACAGTGAACTGAGTGCCAGCCAGCCAAAAGTGGTTTCTGAACGCCGGAATAACCAGATAATGAAACAGATCAGCCCAATCGTGGCAGAGAAAATCATATTGATCTGGAATACGGTACGGCGATCCCAGATTTTTTCCAAATACTGCTGGCTATTCACCAACACATTATTAAACTGAATATTGCCCAGGCCCGCGCTTTGGAAACTGTAGCCATTTACATAAATCAGGATTTCATTACTGTCTTTACGCAAACCGCTAATCGGGAAAACCCAGTAACGCGGCATATTCCAGCTTTTCGACAAGGGCTCTTGCAAGTTCCGGTCAGACCAAAGCAAGTCACCATTCAGGAACACGGCACCTGCCGAATTAATATAATCAATAGAAAAGGCAACCGGTTCTGCAAGGCGGATGTTGTCTTGACATGACCAACGCCAGACAATCTTGTACCAGGCACCCCCATGATAATTCTTCCAGTTGTTCTGCCAGTTATCCGGCAAACGCACGCTTTGCCAGCCTGATGTCGGCATCTCGGTAGGACCCTGAGCTTGAACCTTCTGAATATAGTCGATCTTCACCTGACAAAGATCATTAATCTGAAAATGGCTTTGCGCCTGACTCATCCTACAGAACAGACAGAGCCAGCTACACAGGATTAAAATAGCAATCCATTTCAGTCGCTGCCGTTTGCTGCTTCTGGAACAGGCAGATGACATTACAGAATTCCCAGATGCCGTGCGGTACTGACCGCCTTAGTACGTTTACTGACCGAGAGTTTGCGGTAAATATGCTTAATATGACTTTCGACGGTATAGCGTGATACACAGAGCTGCTCGGCAATTTCACGATTACTCAGACCTTGCGCGACCAAGGACAGGATTTCCTGCTCCCGCTGTGTGAGCGTTTCCTGATCCGCAGCTGGCCTGTTCTGTTCTACTGTTCCTGAAATGGTGGGAATAGAAATTTGTTTTAAAATTTCACGGGCAACAAAGGGATCAATCGGTGCACCGCCACGCAAAATACTGCGAATAGCCAAGGCGACTTCAACATCATCCCGTTCTTTCAGCACATAACCGGTCGCACCGGCCTGAATTGCCCTAAACAGGCTATCTTGGGTACTCCAGGCAGACACCACCAGAATCAACGCTTGTGCGTCCTGTTCGCGGATTTTTTCAATAATTGAAATCCCACTTCCATCTGGCAACCCCAAATCTACTAAGGCCAGTGCAATCGGCTGTTGCTGAACTATGGAATATGCTTCTTTAACCGTGTTGGCAAATAGCAGAACGTCTTCGTTATAACCTAGATTGCTTAATATGATTTTTAAACGGCGCTGGATGACATATTCATCTTCAACGATTAATACTGGTACTGGCAAGACTGCCTCCGATGCTGTCATAAGCACGCCCCTTATATTTATTTTTATATATCCCCTTTAAGATTAAAATATAAACAAAATCACACTAAAAATCATGATTTATTTATTTTTTATTATCTGAAGTTTTAAGCAGCGAGAAGCGCTTACGCCCGTTTTCCATATCATAGACATAAAAAATGCCATCTGTTTAGCAGATGGCAGTTCAAGATAGAAAATCTTTTGAAGTTATACGAGCTGTCTACTTTAAGCAGTACCGTATTGCTGTTTTAAATATTTCACAATCTCAGCCGATTCAAACATTTTGGTATCTGTATTTGGATCGACCAGATAAGGCAGCTGAATATTATTTCCCATCATTTCAAACAAATGTTCACGCTTACCGCCTGGTAGTGGTTCATATTTTCCCGGTTTTAAACGCAATTTGGCCGGTCCATAATCTTGCCAGCGCTCTTTAGCGACATTATGAAAAACAAACGGCACTTCCAGTTCACTCAAAACGGCGCGTACAATTCGGGTATAAGGACTGGCCTCAAAGCCCCATAATTCTAATAACAGTTCAGGTGTTGGCCGATCCTTAATCTTGGGATTCACCATTCCGCCGCGTAAACCATTGAGGACGGTTCCCGCAATTGCAGCCACTGGAATTTTAGGATAGTGAGCATATTTCTTGGGAGTTTTGCCGGTTTTGCCATAATGCTTGAACAGATGATCGATAATATCCTGAGACTCATAGAGTCGATCACCGGTATTTTCATCAACTAAAAAAGGAAATTGCAGTTTTCCACCCAATTGCTGCACCTCAGGACGGAAATGAGTACCCCCTCGTGGACATGGATAAACTTCATAATCCAGATTGAGTAAGGTCAGCACTTCACGCACCCGACGACAAAATGGTGAACCCTCGTATTCATAGAGCTTCAAGGCTTTTTCAGGCTGATTTGGAAACGGTGTACCCACCATCCCACGTCCACCTTCAGCGATTGAAGAGGCCAAAGCTTGTACAACTTTAATTTGATGACCCAACATACTATTTTCCTGTTTTTTGTTTTATTAAACTGAAAGACAGAATGTAAGCATTCTGTCTTTTCGGGTATAGATCAGTTTTGTTGTTATTCTTTCATGCAGAAATGCAGATTCTGGCCGATTAAGCCACTAAGGCTATTTTGGACACCACAATACCATTATTGTCCGCATAGACATAATCGCCAGAGTTAAATGTGACCCCACCAAAACAGAGAGCGATATCGACCTCACCCACGCCTTTACGGTTACTCTTCTGTGGAATAGCCGCCAATGCATGCACTCCCAGATCAAGTTCAGCAATCGCATCCACATCACGGACACAACCGTAAATAATGACGCCATTCCAGTGATTTTTTACCGCTGATTCGGCAATCAGGTCACCCATCAAGGCACAGCGCATGGATGCACCGCCATCTACGACCAAGACCTTGCCTGTTCCATCTGTGGCCAACAACTCTTTCACCCGCGAGTTATCTTCAAAACATTTTACTGTCACAATCTGACCGCCAAAGGTTTTGCGCGCCCCATAACTCTTAAAAAATTTACCGTCCAGGCAAGGTGTCACCACCTGAAGCTCTAATTCTGGATGATCATCTAACAAGTCACAGGTAACAAATGCTGCTGTAGACACGGTGTTTTCCCCTCATTTCATTTTTTGTATGCGTAAATTATCATAAATTTCAAATTTTACCGTCTGAGTTAGCGCGGCCTCGACCATAGTATGAGCCACCTGCTCGGCTGTCACTGGCTTATACGCAAAACTATCCGGAATAAAACGCGATACTTTGTGGTAAACCTGCTGCGCGATATCTTCCAAAAAACGCTGCTCTGGACGTTCACCAATGAGCAATGAAGGTCGAATCAGGCTGATTCTGTCCAGAGTCAATGTTTGTACATATTCTTCCAGCTCACCTTTGACCCGATTATAGTAAAAATGAGATTGTGGATCGGCACCCATTGCACTCAGCAACAGGTAATGGGCTGAAGTTTGTTGTAATAGCTCTGCAAAGTGAGCATTTATGGTATAGTCAATACTATAAAATGCCTGTTTGGATCCGGCTTTTTTCATGGTGCTGCCCAGGCAGCTAAAACCATGGCTATGCTTGCTGACATCCTGATCATTTAACATCAGGAAATCTTCCAGTACCAGTTGTTGAACTTTATCCAAAGCATCCAGATCATTTTGATGTTTTCTGACCACTGCAGTAATCTGCTGGCAAGTCGGCTCATCTTGCAAACGTTTTATCAGTTGTTTTCCCACCAAGCCGGTGGCACCTATCACGATGGGATGAGTCAGTGATTTAGTCATTTTTTATACGATCTCCTAGGTGGAATACTAATCTAACGTTTTCTTTAGAATTTTTCTGCATCTAAAATGTTGTCAAAGCATGTCAAGACTTGACTTCGGTGCTTAGTTTAATCAAAATATGGCACTTGTTTACGGGCTGGTGATAATTCCTCTGATGTTGGTTTTCAGTTGAGTTTCAGCCCGCCCAGACCAATCTATTTCAAGGAGTGCACGAGTGGCAAACTCTGCTCAAGCTAAAAAACGTGCTCGTCAAAACGTTAAAGCACGCAAACACAACGCAAGCTTGCGTTCTATGGTTCGTACCTATCTTAAACGTACATTAGCTGCTATCAGCACTAATGACTATGCAGTTGCTACTGAAGCGTACAAATCGCTTGTTCCAGTAATCGACCGTATGGCTGACAAAGGCATCATCCATAAAAACAAAGCAGCTCGTCATAAGAGCCGCTTGAACGCGCAAGTTAAAGCTCTAGCTTCTAACTAATCGCAAATGAAAAAAGCCCTTTTTAGGGCTTTTTTTGTGCTCGAAATTTAAAGAAATCAGAAAAATAATCCGTTTAGACACCCCTCATCCAGCCAATTCGATGAGATAAAAAAACTAAGTCGCACCTCCCTTTTTAGATTATTGATCTTTATCCATAGAGGATGGCGAAGTGGTTTTATCCTGTTTCGTATTGTCAGTGTCCCGTTTTTGGCATGCGGTTAAACCCAGAATCGCGATCAGGCTAAAAATTGTGATAACTTTCATAATTTTCCTCAAAATGAATATTTCTATATTTATTAAGCATAGATAATTTTTATACTTACATTATTGAACTTTCACCCTATAAATGTAAAAGATGCAGTTTAGAATTTATTTTTATCTTTTTAGCCTGAACTTTATTGAATGATCAATATGAAACGCCCCACCATCTTTATAATTTCTAACTCCCCAATAAAAAACTCAATTGCTGTGAACAATTGAGTTTTGAATAGATCAATTTAATTTAAGAAAGTTGGGAACGTTTAAAATCAGCAATATCCAGTTCGTGTACCTGTCCGCGCCAGATCCATTTCAGTTTGGACTCCAAAAACACATCACCTTCAAACCAGACAAACAGACCTTCCATCATTTTTGGCCAGTCTTCCCGACTGACGTCCTGACGCCCAGACATCACTGCAATCATGGCTGCGAGAATAGTATCGTGGCTGACAGCCAAACTCAGCCCATATTTATTTTGCGGATGGGTGTTGTAAATCAGTTCCAGTACATCCACCACGCCATGAATCGGCTGTTTCATCCCCGGCAAGGCATTATTGACAAAACTGTTAATGAAACCGAGCGCACCCTGCTTGGCGAAATAAGGTCCAGCTTTTTGAATATCCAGTACAAAGCTACCAGGCTCCACCAGAAGTCCCTGTTCAATAATTTCAATACGATGGGTATTCTGCTCAGGGGTAACCGCATCTGCCCCTTCAATCATCAATGCAGCGGTATCAATACAACGCTGAATCGGACTCGAAATACAGTGATGAATCACACGATCAGTTTGATCAGCCAGATAAGCACCCCATTCCTGCGCCAGATCCCGCCCCTGATTGGTCAGTTGCAGATCATAGCCTGCCAAACCCTGCCCCGGAACATCTTCACGAATCGAATGCCGTGTAAATAAGGTGACAGGCGTCTGTACATCGGGCAATAAATCAATTGCACTCAACATACTCGGTGGAAGCAGTTTCAGGGACACGTTACAGCCAACTCTGGATTTGGTAATAGGTTAAGCACCACTATAACACGCTCAGAATTTTGCTCAATGCTCGGCCTGCATGTCAGAAACCGCCTGCAATGCAATAATTTTCATATCATTATTCTTATAAGCAATGAATCCGCCATTCAGCAAAGTATCCCGATGATTATAAATAAATGGGCGACCTTCTAAATCGACCAAGCCACCACCAATCCGTTCGAGCATACATTGACCAGCGCTGGTATCCCATTCCGAGGTCGGATGAAACCGTGGATAGATATCCACCTGATCTTCTAGCATCATGCAAAATTTATAAGCGCTGCCCGCTTTAAATTCGGTATAGTCCGTGAGCTTGGCCAGACTTTGCAAATACTCCAGATATTTCGGTTTCTGCTGGCTACTTTGGCTCAATCCCACAGCAATTGTTTTAGTGGTTTCAAGCATTTCATAAGCAAACCATGTCATCTTTTGGATATCATATTTATAAGGCAAGCCCTGCTCAGGACAGAAATAAATCAGTTGCTGCTCCGGAACCGCCAATATGGCAAAAGTGGTCAAACTGCCTCTGACCAGACTCAAATTAATAGTGAATTCGGGGCGCTGGTGCAAAAACTCTTTAGTGCCATCTAACGGATCCAGTAACCAGAATTCTGACCATGAGCGGCGTTCATGTTCCTGTCCTTCTTCAGACAATAAAGGCAAACTTGAAATCTCTGCCAAAGCTTGGGTCAGATAAGTATCGACCCGAAAATCTGCCTGAGTCACCGGAGAATTATCATTTTTTTTGATGACATCAAAAGCTGCACCAGAACAATAACGCTGATATTCTTCTCGCAAAATTTCACAGGCTTGTGTCAAAATGGGCACAAACTGCAAAATCATTGGATCTTGTGGTGCTGCTGTTGCTTTAAACATAGAAAACCTAAATATGTCAAAATGCTCTGAAAAACCTACCATAATTTTCGATATGGATGGTACTTTACTTGATCTTGCCTACGATGATTTCATCTGGAACGAGTTATTGCCTGTGCGTTATGCTGCCACACATGGCTGTAGCCTGGAACAAAGCCAGGCGACACTCTATGCATTCTATCAGGAACATAATCATACCTTAAACTGGTACTCTTCACGCTTCTGGACGGCTAAAGTCGAAGTCGATGTTCTGGCGATGCAAATTGAACATAAAGATAAAGTCGCTTTACGCACTCATTGTCTCAAATTGCTCGATTATCTTAAAAATAATGGCTATCCGATCTGGCTGGCCACCAATGCTGACTGTGCTGGCTTGGCCTTTAAACTGGATCACTTAAATTTAAGAGATTATTTCGATGTGATTGTCAGTTCAGAAACGATTGGGCATGCCAAAGAATTTATCGAATTCTGGCAAGGCCTGAATTCACTGCATCCATTTGACCCTGCACATGCTTATTTTATTGATGATACCGAAAAAGTTCTGAATGGTGCCGAAGCCTATGGCATTCAGAACCTGTTCAGCATCCAGCAACCCTCTTCAGCCAAAGTAGCACGCCAGACTTGTAATTACCCGATGCTGCACCAATTAACAGATTTAATCACTCATTTAAATCAGGCTGAGGTAGAAAAAAAATATGCGTAAATCGTCTTTACCCGAAGATGCGGTAGGCATGCGTATAGACAAATGGCTGTGGGCAGCACGGTTTTTTAAAACCCGCTCGATTGCCAAACATGCGATTGAAGGTGGCAAAGTCCATCACAATGGTGAACGTGTCAAGGTATCGCGCGAAGTCCGTGTTGGTATGGAACTGACGATTCAGCAAGGCATCGACAAAAAAACCGTGCTGGTTAAGGAACTTTCTGATGTTCGTGGCCCTGCACCCGTGGCACAAAAACTGTATGAAGAAACCGAAGTCAGTATTGCGCGCCGGGAATTGATTACGTCACAAAGAAAGTTGCATAATCTAGCTCGTCCCGACCATCGTCCAAGCAAGAAAGATCGTCGTGACATCAGTAGATTTAAAAATGAAAATAGTCAGAATTTCGATCAGTCATGGTCCTATAATGACGATTAAATTTAAGCGTCAGAATATGTCGTACATGCGCTGACTTTTATAGAACACTAGGGAAAATTCTGTCACTATACACCTGTGGAACAAAGCTCTAATTTAAGACATCCACTTGAGTACTAACTTAGTGACATCGTATTGAGGTTGTAAGATGGATGAGAATAAAAACAAGGCGCTCAACGCTGCCTTAAGCCAGATTGAAAAACAGTTTGGTAAAAATACAGTAATGCGTCTTGGTGACAATACCGTTCAGGCAGTTGAAGCCGTGTCTACAGGTTCTTTAACGCTGGATATCGCGCTCGGTATTGGTGGTTTACCAAAAGGTCGTATCGTCGAGATCTATGGTCCTGAATCTTCAGGTAAAACCACAATGACATTGCAAGCAATTGCAGAGTGTCAGAAAGCAGGCGGTACGTGTGCATTTATCGATGCGGAACACGCACTTGATCCTCAATATGCGCGCAAACTTGGCGTAGATATCGACAATCTGCTGGTATCGCAACCGGATCACGGTGAACAGGCACTTGAAATTGCAGACATGCTGGTACGTTCTGGCGCGATCGACATGATCGTTGTCGATTCTGTTGCTGCATTGACACCACGTGCCGAAATTGAAGGCGAAATGGGTGACTCGCATATGGGTCTGCAAGCCCGTTTGATGAGCCAGGCACTGCGTAAAATTACCGGTAATGCCAAACGCTCAAACTGTATGGTGATCTTCATTAACCAGATTCGTATGAAGATTGGTGTCATGTTTGGTAGCCCGGAAACCACGACTGGTGGTAATGCACTGAAATTCTATGCATCTGTACGTCTGGATATTCGTCGTATTGGACAAGTGAAGGAAGGTGACGAGATTGTTGGTTCTGAAACCAAAGTCAAAGTCGTGAAAAACAAAATGGCACCTCCGTTTAAAGAAGCTTTATTCCAGATTCTTTATGGCAAAGGTGTTAACCATCTAGGTGAATTGATCGACCTTGCTGTACAGCAAGAAATCGTGCAGAAAGCTGGTGCGTGGTATTCTTATCAAGGCGACAAAATTGGCCAAGGTAAGAACAACACCATCCGTTATCTGGAAGAGCATAAAGAAATGGCTCAGACGATTGAAAAACTGATTCGCGACCAGCTTCTGACTAAAGCAGTGGTTGCTGAAGAAGACGATAGCAAGGAAGAACCTGACTTTTTAGATGCATGATCTTATTAGATGCGTCATCTTTAAACGTCAAGACACAGCGCCCTCCGGGGCGTTTTGTTATTATATAGGGAATGTAAAATCCGAGAGAATCATGTCAGACGCGAAATTCAGCAAACTGCTCGATTATGAAACTTTAAAACAGCAATTTGGTGATGCTGAAGATCAAGCTCAACCTGCAAAAACAGCGCTGCAAGACACTCCTGAATTTGATCCCGAAGAGCGTTTGTTTTCCTCTATCCCAACTCAGGATGAGAAAAAACTGGGACTGACAGGCTCACGCTTACGTTCTTATGCCTTTGCTGTACTGACGCGCAAGGAATATTCCAAAGCCGAACTGATCGAGAAATTAGCCCTCTATGCAGAGCATCGTGATGAGGTTATTAACCTAGTGGAAGAGCTATCCCGTGAGAACTATCAAAGTGATCAGCGCGTAGCGGAAACCATGTTGTCGAGTCAAAAGCGTAAAGGCAAAGGCCCCAATCAAATTAAAATGAAACTCAAGAGCAAAAAGATTGATGCCGCGCTTATTTCGGAGGAACTTAAAGAAACTGACTGGGTACAACAGGCCTACGAGCTAAAAGTCAAAAAATATGGAATTGAAGTCACTAAAGACCCTAAGCTCAAAGCCAAACAGATCCGTTTTTTAATGTATCGTGGTTTTGAAATGGATGCGATTATCAAGGCGATTAACCGTAAAGCAGAAGACTAAGTCTTATATTCTTTGAAAGTCTTAATGCATGTATAAGCATATTGGATATTTAATTCAATATTAGCTGCAAAATAAAATAAAGCACGGCAAAAGATAATGATGATTTAATCATTAAAACAATAAGATAATGCTGTTTGACGATATTAGAAAGAAATGAGACTTGAGAATAAAACTATGAATTCGTATTGTTATTATAATAAGAATATGGTGGCAACCCTACCAGCAAAGCTCCGGCACATCATAGTTCTATTACCGTTGCTACCTTCCGGTCCTGGCGGGGTTCATAGAGTACAATTGCGAAGTAACCAGCAGGGCTACCATTACAAAAACAGAGTATAGAGATTTTTAATCAAGTTGCAAGCCTTGTTCCGCAAAATAATCCCTTAAGCTATCCGTTTGATTATTTTAAAAACAATATTGATATTTCTGCTGATTTTTAGGGGATCTTCACAATCAATCCATCAACACTCAGATTCACATGATCTTTGTAAAACCTTGTTGCATTTTCTAAAAATGCCGTTTTTAATGTGTGCAATGTATATGAATGATCTACTTTGAAAAGATGAGCAGCGGATCCGCATCTCACAAATAATTATGGAAATTTTATGATGTTTAAAAAGACCGTATTGTGTGTAGTGACAGCACTCTTTACCACACCTCTATTTGCCAATATTCCGATTGAATCGCGCGGCTTGAGCCAAGCTACAAATCAAACCACAGTAAATACCCCAGCGGCAATTGCGGCTGGTGCAACTCCAGCAGTTCAAACCAATACCAGCTGGCAAATCATGCAAAAGAACCAGCAGCTCGAGAATGACCTGCGGATTTTGCGCGGTAAAATGGAAGAACAGGAAAATGAGATTGAGCGGCTCAAAAATGAACTGACCAATCGCTATGCCGATCTCGATCAGCGTCTTGAACTGTTGCAGCAAAAAATTGAACCTGCTGAAGACAATCCAACGGAGGAAAACCCACAGGATACTGCACCCAGCCTAAGCGCAAATAAGGTCAATACAGCAAGCAGCGGACAGCAACCTGCTGAGCTGGAAAAAGCCGCTTATACCGTGGCTTTAGATGCTTATAAAAATGGCGGTGCAGCCAAAGCCATTGCCCCGATGCAAAACTTTATTAAAAACAATCCGAATAGCGTTTATATCAGCAATGCTTATTTCTGGTTAGCGGAATTCAATCTGGCGATTGACCCACCAAAATTTGCTGAAGCGAAACGTAATTATCTGATTGTCGTTGACCGTTACCCAAATTCCGCGAAAGCATCCACTGCCCTGTATCAGCTTTATAACATCAGCAAAGATGTCGAAAAGAATACTACGCTTGCATCGCAATACAAAACAAAGCTATTGAAGAATTATCCGAAAGCTGAGGAAATTAAATTTCTTAAGTAAAATAGAAGTTCCCAAAATAAAAAAGACACCTTAAATAAGGTGTCTTTTTTATTATCTTAAACTTTTAGCGCACAATACCACGCTTTGACTGTTCAAGAGAATCGATTAAACGCTGCACCTCAGCCACTTCCGGCAAAATTCCTGTACGGATCTGCTCGATTGCTTCCTGAGTTGTTAAACCTGATTTATAAATCAGTTTAAAGGCATCACGTAAACCGCTAATCACTGTCTTTGACCAGCCTTTACGACGCATACCTTCAATATTCATGGCAAATGCATGCGCAGGATTACCTGAAACCATCACATAAGCCGGTACATCTTTCAGAATCAGTGATGCACCACCAATCATGCTATAAGAATCAATCTTACAGAACTGATGAATGCCCGAGTTTCCGCCAATGACGACGTAGTCCCCGACATGGACATGTCCAGCCACACCGACGTTATTGGCAAAGATATTATAATCTCCAACCATACAGTCATGTGCAATATGCGTATTCACCATGAGCAGGTTATGACTACCGATCTTGGTCAGGCTCTGGTCCTGAACCGTACCACGATGCAGACTGCAATGCTCACGAATCTTGTTGTGATCGCCAATCTCAAGCCAGGTTTCTTCACCAGCATACTTAAGATCCTGACACACCTCGCCTACACTGGCGAACTGGAAAATTTCATTATATTCACCTATACGCGTATAGCCACCCACCACCACGTGTGAATGAAGTTTGCTACCCGCACCAATAGTGACATTTGGCCCGATAATACAATATGGGCCAATTTCTACATCGGCAGCAATGACTGCTGATGGGTCAATAATGGCAGTTGGATGAATAAGGGGATTATTGCTCATGCCTGCTCGACTTTTTGATGCGAAACCATAATTTCCGCGGTTGTTGCGACGACGCCATCTACAGTGGCAATACAATTATATTTGTAAATGCCCCGCTTTTGCATCACTAATTCAGATTTTAAAACCAATTGGTCACCTGCAACCACCTGTTTTTTAAATCTAACTTTTTCCGCACCGGCAAACAGGAACAAAGAACCCTCATTTGGCACTTCGTTATTCATCACAAAACCCAGAATTCCAGAGATTTGTGCCAGCGCTTCAACAATCAGTACACCCGGCATAATTGGATAATTCGGAAAATGGCCTTGTAAAAACTCTTCATTAATTGAGACGTTTTTATAACCAACAATGCCATTATCGGTAATTTCGACAACGCGATCAACCAATAAAAATGGATAGCGATGGGGCAAATATTCACGAATCTTTTGAATATTCATTGGCAATTCAGGCTTCGTGAATGTAGGCAAATTCGACTCTGTCATCATAATTATTTACGCAACTTAAATGTTGATTCAATGGACTCAATCTGAGATTGCATATGATCTAGTCGTTTGATCACCTGGGTCAATGGCACATCTGCTAATTGTCTGAGGCGAACCACGGTACGTTTCCATTTCTGATTTTCAAACAGACCAATCCCGGATGAATATTTTCCAGCTTCAGAAATATTATTTGTCACCATTGACATTCCGGTCAACGTCACATTATCAGCAATATTCAAGTGTCCAGAAATCGCAGAGGCACCACCAATGATACAGTTTTTGCCAATTGAAACACTTCCTGCAACGGCAGTTTTTGCAGCAATCGCGGTATGTGCACCAATTTTAACGTTATGTGCGATTTGCACAAGATTATCAATGATAACACCCTGTTGCAAAATCGTATCATCCAGTGCACCACGGTCTACGCTACAATTTGACCCAATACGCACATCATCCTCAATGCGTACAGAACCTAATTGCGCAATACGGTGCCATTTACCTTGATAAGGTGCAAAACCAAACCCTTCGCTGCCAATCACGCTATTAGCATGAATACGTACCCGATTACCAATTTTTGCTGCGCCGGTGAGGGTCACATGTGAGTCAATAAAACAGTCCTGACCGATCTCGACATCATCATCGATCTGCACATGCGCCTGAACAATCGTATTCGCACCCACGACACAATGCTCACCAATCACCACATAATGGCCAATATAAGCATCGTCCGCAATCACTGCCGACGGGTGAATTTGAGCAGTACTTTCAATGCCGCGCTGGCGATGTTTTTTCTCAAAGACATGCGTCAGAATCGCAAAAGCCAGATAGGGATTTGCCACAACAATAAAGTTTTGATGTGAAGTTATCTGTTGTTTTAGTTCAGCCGTGACAATTAAAGCACCTGCCTGACTTTGATTGGCCTGCTCTACATATTTATCGGCATTCACAAATGCCAGATCGTGTGAAGTTGCCTGTTCAAGACTGGCCAAAGCGCTCAAACGTAAATCTTCCTGACCTATGCACTCGCCCTGAACCAGGCGAGCGAGATCAGCTAACTGAAGTTGTTGATGATTCATTGATTATTTAATTGCATTAACCTTTTGAATCATTTTATCAGTTAAATCATATTTAGCATCATAAGCAAGTGCTGAATTTTTATTTAAAACCACATCCAAGTTGTTTTCTCTACGCAATTGTTCAGCAATTTGCTTTACACGTGCATCAAATACAATTCGGATCTGCTGAATCGAGCTTTGGACATTCGTCTGTACAGATTGTTGTAACTGATTTAATTCTTGCAACTTAGCCTGATATTGCGCAGACATTTTCTGTTTTTCAGTCTCACTGAGCTTAGTGTTGGATTGAGCTCGTTGCTGCAAAGCTTCCAGCTCTTTGCTGAGTTGTTCAATTTTAGTGGTTTGTGGCTGAATTTTTTGCTGAAATATCGTGTTTTGTTGTTTTAGATAGGTACTACCTTCAACCACACGCTCCAAGTCAATTACCCCCATACTTGCCGCTTGAGTTAAAGGTGCAACACTTGCCAAAGCCAGGCTCATTGCCATAATCATTTTTTTCATATTCTTACTCATTCAAAAAAATTTGCTCACAAAACCTGAAGGCTTTATGAGCAAAATTTAGTTTCTAGGTCAAAACGATTTTAGAAAGTACGTCCAATTTCGAACTGGATGTTTTTAGTATCATCACCGTCTTTTTTATTCAACGGATAAGCATAGCTAAGTGATAATGGCCCAATCATGGTGATCCAGGTGAAACCTGCACCCACGCTATAGCGCATATTATCTGCATCGAAACCGAAGTTATCTTTACAGTACTGCTTTCCATTTACTGAAGTGCCATTAACGAAAATATTTTCATTTGATACATCACACTGGGTATCAAACACTTGCGCACCTTCAGCAAAGATGACTGGACGAACCTGACGAGCCCAATCCCCTTTGAATGGTACCGGAAGTACTAGTTCGGTACCAAATTGAACCAGTGCATTACCACCCACCTCTTCAGGAGACGGATCAGTTTGGCTAATATCAGAGAAATATACACCCGGATATTTAGGTCCCAATGTACTGTTTTCATAACCACGAACTGAGCCAAAACCACCAGCATAGAAATTCTTGTAGAATGGCAGGTCATTACCATAACCCAACTTACCATAACCACGCAGAACAAAATCCTTGCCTAATGGGAAGAATGCCTGAGCATCATAAGTGACTTTTTGATACTCGACATCACTCCCTGGCAATGCAATTTCACCATTGATTCGATGTGACATACCATTTGTAGGGAACATTGGGCGGTTTAAAGTATTATATGACCAACCTAAGTTCAGGTTATAGGTAAAAAACTCACCTTTAAATTCTTGACCATAGGTGGTTGTATTAACTGGATTACCATTTTCATCAACACAATTACCTGTCAGTGTCTCAATTTGAGCCGGGCAATATTCACCGCTTCGTGTCTCTTTACCACCATTGCGTTCTAGATAATCCGCAACATAAGTAGAAACATAAGGCCCAGTCGTAACATCTGTCTGATCAATATTCAGACCAAGACTGACACTCTGGTTTTCATCAATTGGATAACCAAAGTTAATCCCACCACCAAAACTGTCCGTTACATAGTTGTTGACGTTATAGTCATCATCCAGCTTGGTTTTACGGTAATACATGTTATAGCCGCGACGCACACCATCAATGGTGAAGTACGGGTCCATCACGCTCAGGTTATAATAATCTTGCGTTTCAGAACGCGACAAATCGATTGAGACACTATTACCTGTACCCAGGAAGTTGGTCTGACTTAAACCTGCCTGGAAAGTTACACCACCGCTTTGCGAGAAACCAACTGCAAGAGTACTGGTCCCTGAATGCTGCTCTTCAACGGCAACATTCAAGTCCACCTGATCTGGTGCACCCGGAATACGTGCAGGTTTGATATCGACAGTTTTAAAGAAACCGGTACGCTCCAGACGGACCTTAGACAGGTCAATCTTTTCATTGCTTGCAAGTGCACCTTCCATTTGGCGCATTTCACGACGTAGTACTTCATCTGCAGTTTTCGTATTACCAGTGAAATTAATACGTCGCACCGTGACTTGCTGGCCTGGATTAATATAGTAATTTAGATCAACCAGTTCGGTTTCGTTGTTAATTTGAGGAACGATGTTGACTTCTGCATAGTAATAACCTGCATTACCATACTTACGCTGTAATAATTGCTTAACCGCGTTAACTTTTTCCTGCGAATAAGTTTCGCCTTCTTTGAAGATTTGTAAAGCCTGCAATTCCTCAGTCTTATAAAGTGCATCACCTAAATATTTGGTTTGACCAAATTTAAATTGCTCGCCTTCATCCACTGAAACTTCGATGAAAACATTCTTTTTATCTTCACTCAAGTTCAGGCTGGAATTGGTAATATTAAAATTGATATAACCGCGATTCAGATACATGGCACGCAAAGCTTCTAGGCTTGCTGCCATCTTTTCACGTGCATAACGGTCATTACGCGAAATAACCGAACTCCAGCCACTTTCTTTTACTGCAAAGGCCTGCTTGATATCAGATTCTTTAAATACGGTATTCCCGATAATATTGATATCAAAAACTTTGGCCGCTTTACCTTCAATAAAATCAATCAGCAATTCAACACGGTTATTTGGTCGAGGCGTCGTGGTGACCGTAATATCAGCATCATAACGACCTTGCTGCATGTATTGCTGTTCAAGTTCAGTTTCAATGGTTTGCAGCGCTGATTTTTTCAGAACTTCACCTTCAGCCAGACCCATTTTTTTCAGGCCTTCCTCAAGTGCTTCCTTAGGAATCAGCTTATTGCCTTTCAATTCGATTTTCGAAATAACCGGGCGTTCAACAACTTGAAAAACCAAAGTATTGCTTTGCTGCACGGCTTTAATGTCATCAAACAGGCCTGATGCATACATGCTACGAATTGCATTGGCAATGATTGGATCATTGACCCGATCACCACTGTTAATTGGCACTAGGCCATACACATTGTCAGGAGTTAAACGTACTAATCCATCAAATTTTATATCTTGTACAATGAATTCATCTGCTGCATATACTTGTTGTGCTACTGCCATTGCACTAACGAGTGCCAGAGGCATAAATAAATGTGTGTGCTGCATGCCAGTCTTTTCCGCTGTTAATTTATTCCATTTACGTTGTTATAAACGCATAAAATCATTAAATAATGCCAGAAGCATCATACTGCCGAGCAGTACCATACCAATTTTTAACCCAACCAATTGTATTTGTTCGGAAACAGGTTTACCACGAATTAATTCAACAAAATAGTAAAACAGATGTCCGCCATCAAGCATTGGAATAGGCAGTAGATTTAATATTCCTAAACTTACACTCATTAGCGCCATAAAGGAAATAAAAGTTTCCCAGCCCATTTCTGCACTTTGTCCTGCCACTTTGGCAATGGTAATTGGACCTGATAAATTATCCAGGCCAATCAGGCCACGTACCATTTTGACGATCGAGTTCAGAATCATCGAAGATAAATGTGCTGTTTTATCAAATGCCATCACCAGTGCTTCGCCTGGCGAGTAATGAATAGTCTGTTTATATTCTGCGGGAATGGTCTTTTTACCCGGATCGCTTTGTACGCCCAGCATACCGGTCACCTTGCCCATATTGTCACGTTTTCCTTGCGGCATGACTTCAAGCTGAACCACCTGATTTGCGCGTAGTACATCCATTTTGAGCAATTTTTCTGGAGATGCCTGCACCACCTGTACGACATCAAACCAGTCTTTCATCTGAACGCCGTCAATAGCCAGAATCTTGTCGCCTTCTTTCAAACCTTGACGGATGGCTGCACCATCTTCACTCAGCTTGCTGATCACAGCCGGAATTTCTGGTCGATAAGGCAAGAACCCCAGACTTTCAAGTGGCGATTGACTTTGATCTTTTAAATAATTTTGAATCGGCAACTGGAACAGTTTATTTTCACCAGCGCGATCTGCCTGAATAGAAACCACGCCAGTTTCACCCACACGATCCACCAAGGCATAACTGAGTTTTTCCCAGGTTTCCACCTGAGTACCATCCACAGCTACAATTTTGTCGCCCGGCTGCATTTGTACGGTTGCAGCAGGCGTATTTGGTAAAATTTTGCCCACACGGGTATTGAGCTGTTCTTGTGCCGGTAAAAATAACACCCAGAATAGAAGAACTGCAAAAATCAGGTTGATTAACGGTCCTGCCGCTACGATGGCGATTCTTTTCCACGGATGCTGACGATTAAAAGCTTTGGGTAAGTCTTCTTCAGCGACATTACCTTCACGTTCATCCAGCATCTTGACATAGCCACCCAAAGGCAAGGCAGACAATTGATACTGAATTCCGGATTTTTTCGAGGTCCATTTTAATAATGTTGGCCCAAATCCAATCGAATAAACCAATACTTTAACGCCCAGTTTACGCGCCACAATATAGTGACCGAACTCGTGAATCGCAATTAAGGGACCGAGTAACAGAATTGCAGCGGCAATCATAAACAAGGCATTCATATCTTAACTTCCTTTATTCACAACATATTGCTGTGATAAACCTCGTGCCATTTGATCTGCTTGCAAGATAGCTTCCAGATCATGTGCAGGTTGATTGTCCATCTGATTCAGGACGTGCTCAACTACCTGAGGAATTTGGGTAAATCTGATCTGTTGATTTAAAAATGCAGCAACTGCAATTTCATTGGCCGCATTTAAAATCGTAGGTGCAATTCCGCCACTCTGCATGGCCTGACGGGCCAGTTTTAATGCAGGGAAACGGAGCATATCCGGTTCTTGAAAATTAAGTTGTGAATGCATAAACAGATCCAGTGGCGCCACATGCGTACTAATACGCTCAGGCCATGCCAAAGCATGTGCAATAGGCGTGCCCATATCTGGATTACCCATTTGTGCCAAAGTCGAACCATCAACGTATTGAACCATGGAGTGAATAATACTCTGTGGATGCACAACAACTGTAACAAATTGTTCTTGAACTGCAAACAAATGGCAGGCTTCGATCAATTCTAAACCTTTATTCATCAAGGTAGCAGAATCGACTGAAATTTTTTGACCCATGGACCAGTTAGGATGCTTGCAAGCTTGGGCAGGTGTGACCTCTTCAAGTTGCTGCATGCTATGGTTCAGAAACGGCCCACCCGACGCGGTCAGCAGAATCTGGGATACACCCAGTTTGGGCTTGCCATGACGCTCTGCCTCAAAATAATGCTGTGGCAGACATTGGAAAATCGCGTTATGTTCAGAGTCAACGGGAAGCAGTAATGCCCCATGATCGCGCGCTGCCTGCATCATGATGTCACCCGACATCACCAAAGCTTCTTTATTGGCCAACAGTACGCGTTTACCCGCTTTCACAGCAGCCAATGTCGGCAATAATCCTGCAGCACCAACGATTGCTGCCATCACAATATCAACATCAGCGTGTTCAGCCACAGCAATTAAACCAGCTTCATCTTGCAGAATTTCAATATTAGCCAAATGATGTTGCTGGAGTCGTTTTGAGAGTTCATCTACTTTTTCAGCCGGCACCACCGCCACTTTAGGACGGTATTGCTGGCAAATTTCGACCAGCTCCTCGATACGACTTTGCGCGGTCACAGCAAAAACCGAGTATGCTTCAGGATGTCGCTGCAAGATTTTTAAAGTACTTTGACCAATGGAACCTGTAGCACCCAGTATACAAACTGCTTGTGACATTTATAAATCTACACCAATAAGTTTTAAAACAGCCATACCTGCTGCAAAGATTGGAGCTGCAGCAAGCAAAGAATCGATACGATCCAGTACTCCGCCATGTCCTGGCAAAATGCGACCTGAATCCTTAATACCGGCACGACGTTTGATCATGGATTCAAACAGGTCACCCAGTACCGAACTAAATACTGTAACGACAGATAAAATCAGGAATAAAATTAGTTCTGGCCAGGTCATATCCAGATAAAGCAAGGCGACTGCCGTTACAATCAGCATTGAGGTAACGATACCGCCATACAACCCTTCTACCGATTTGTTGGGACTAACATTCGGCGCCAACTTTTTCTTGCCGAATTTACGACCCACAAAATACGCACCGCTATCTGCGCCCCATACCAGTAAAAACAGGTACATCAGCCACCACGGTGAACTTTGCCAGACAGAGAAAATTGCAGTAACCGCAGCAGAGATCAGAACTACGCCGATTCCGTGCAGGCTGGCGTTGTACCAGCCATCATATTCAGGATAGGTTTTAACCCAGTAAATGCTGAGCAACCAAGTAATTATAGAAGCTACCCATAACAATAAGGCAACTTCGGCAAAATACAATGCCAAAGCTGAAAGTGCTGCAGTGAGCACTCCATATCCCCAAGCAACAGGTTTGATGACATATTTAAATTTTCGCGGCATGAGTTTAAACCACTCATAACCGGCCACCCCAGCAGCAAGAACCATCAATACAAACATTGGATAATGTGATTCAGTAGCAAACATACAGCTCAGTACAACTGCTACCAACACCAATGCGGTTATAATCCGCTCAAACATGTATTAATTCTCAAGTTTTTCCTGATGAATCTGTTCTGATGTTTTACCAAAACGACGTTCACGCCCACCAAATACGGCAAGTGCATCATCAAGTTCTTCAACGGTAAATTCTGGCCATAGCGTCTCAGTGAAATAAAGCTCTGCATAGGCTGCCTGCCATAACAGGAAATTCGACAGACGGAAATCTCCACCGGTACGAATCAGCAGATCAACTGCAGGTAAATCACCGAGGCTGACATATTGACCAAATACATCAGTATTAATTGCATCAAGATCTAATTTATTTGTTAAAACATCGCTAGCAATTCGCTGTGCAGCTTGTGCCATATCCCACATACCACCATAACTGATTGCAATAGTGAGTGTCATACTATTGAAATTAGCAGTCCTTTCTTCGGCATGCAACATAAGTCCCTGTAATTCTGGGGACAAACGGCTACGATCACCGATAAAACGTAAGGCAATATTGAATTTTTCCATGCGGGGCAATTGTTCATGAATGGTATCAACCAGCAATTTCATGAGCAATTCAACTTCAAACTGTGGACGATTCCAGTTTTCACTGGAAAAGGCAAATACAGTTAAAGCCTGGATATTTCTTTTTTTACAGTGTTCAACAATCGGATCCAGAACCGTTTTTCCTTCACGGTGTCCATCACCTTTCTGCATCTGATTTTTTTTGGCAAAACGATTGTTGCCATCCATGATGATGGCAACATGTTTCGGAAGACGGGGATTTTCTTCAGCAACGGTCATCGATGAATTAGACCTTCATCAATTCAGCTTCTTTCGCAGCCAAGCGCTTGTCAACTTCAGCAACAAATTTGTCAGTAATTTTCTGGATTTCGTCAGCAGCACGACGCTCTTCATCTTCAGAAATTTCTTTTTCTTTCAACAAAGCTTTGATATCGCCCAATACATCACGACGGATGTTACGGATCGCTACTTTGGCATTTTCTGCTTCATTACGCGCAACTTTTTGCATGTCACGACGCGTTTCTTCAGTCAACGCAGCCATCGGTACACGAATCGCATCTGCTGTAATTGGGTTCAGACCCAAGTCAGATTCACGAATCGCTTTATCAATTGCAGAAACCATTGAACGTTCGAAAGGCTGGATTAACAAAGTACGTGAATCTTCAACACCTACGTTTGCCACCTGGTTCAATGGAACGTCTGAACCATAGTAAGAAACCATCACGTTATTTAAAATTGATGGATGCGCACGACCGGTACGAACTTTTGCAAAACCATGCTCTAGAGATTCTAGAGTTTTGTTCATACGGTCTTCGCTGTCTTTTTTAAGATCGTTAATCATATGATCTTCCTTACTTAATTCTTGAAAAGAGGTTATTACTAAATTAGCGTGTAGTATAAAGTGCTTTGGTGCTCACGTCATTAATTGGTAACGTGAGTCCCTTCTTTTTCACCCATCACAACGGAAAGCAATGCGCCAGATTTATTCATATCGAATACTTGTAGCGGCACATTGTGATCACGACATAAACAGATTGCAGTTAAGTCCATCACACCCAGCTTTTCGTCCAGAACTTGGTCAAAAGTCAATGTGTCATATTTAACCGCATCATCATATTTGCTTGGATCTTTATTATATACGCCATCAACTTTGGTCGCTTTCAAGATCAAGTCTGATTCGATTTCAATACCACGTAAACAGGCAGCTGTATCTGTCGTAAAGAACGGATTACCTGTACCTGCCACGAATACACACACTTCACCCTGAGTCAGGTGACGGATTGCATCACGGCTTGAGTAAGACTCAACCACGGCACCAATTGGCAATGCAGACATTAAACGGGTTTTAATATTACGGCGCACCAAAGCGTCGCGAAGTGCCAAACCGTTCATGACTGTTGCTAGCATACCCATCTGGTCGCCAGTTACACGACCAACTAGACCATCTTTTTGTAGCTGGCTACCGCGATACAGGTTACCACCACCCACAACAATACCTACTTGTACGCCTAAACCCACGAGGTGCGCAATAGAAAGTGACATCTGATCGAGCACTTGTGCATCGATCCCCATGTCTTTATTGCCTGCCAGCGCTTCACCAGAAAGCTTTAACAGGATGCGACCAAAGCGTGGCTTTTTAGAATCCAACATCATCAAACTCCAAAGTATTCAATTTAATTTTTTTTAATTCAAAATCTTAAGCAGACTTGATTGAAATGAGTTTTGCGTACAGATCGTATTCATCTGCATCGGTAATCTCGACTTCAAGTAAATCCCCTGCCTTAATGACGCTTTTATCGATATCTTCAACAAAAACATTGCCATCAATTTCAGGTGCATCTGCATAAGAACGCGCAACCGCTACCGGGAATTCGTCTTCCAGGTCATCTACCAGCACAGTCATGGTCTGACCGATACGTTTTTGGAGTTTGGCTGCCGAGATTTCTTGCTGAACCTGCATGAAACGCTCATAACGCTCTTGTTTAATTTCTTCAGGAACGTGATCTGGCAAATCATTTGCTGTCGCACCTTCAACTGGCGAATAGGTGAAACATCCCACACGATCCAGCTGGGCTTCTTTCAACCAGTCCAGCAACATCTGGAAGTCTTCTTCGGTTTCACCCGGGAAGCCCACCACAAATGTTGAACGGAGTACCAGATCAGGACATTTCTCGCGCCAGATTTTCAAACGCTCCAGTGTGTTTTCACTGTGCGCAGGTCGTTTCATCAGTTTGAGAATTTTTGGACTTGCATGCTGGAATGGAATATCCAGGTAAGGCAGGATTTTGCCTTGTGCCATCAGGTCAATTACTGCATCTACATGCGGATACGGGTAAACATAGTGCAAACGCACCCAGATTCCCAACTGACCTAATGCTTCACACATGTCATAGAATTTGGTTTTAACCGGCTGGCCATTCCAGAAATCCAGCTTGTATTTCGTGTCCAGGCCATAAGCAGAAGTATCCTGGGAGATGACGAGTACTTCTTTTACACCGGCACGTTTCAGCGCTGCAGCTTCATTAAGCACAGAACCGACTGGACGTGAAACCAGATCGCCACGCATGCTTGGAATAATACAGAAAGTACAACGATGGTTGCAGCCTTCGGATATTTTCAGATAAGCATAGTGTTTTGGCGTCAGGCGGATGCCTTGTTCTGGAACCAGATCAATAAATGGATTGTGTTTTGGCGGCTCAGGCACGTATTGATGAACCGCATCCATAACTTCTTTATATGCCGCTGCACCTGTCACTTTCAGGACATTGGGATGCATTTGACGAATCTTGTCTTCGTCTTTACCTAGACAACCTGTTACGATCACGCGACCATTCGCGCTCATCGCCTCACCAATCGCATCTAGCGATTCTTGCACTGCGGATTCAATGAAACCACAGGTATTTACTACAACTAAATCAGCACCGTCATAATCCGAAGCGACGTCATAACCTTCAGTCTTTAACTGGGTTAAAATACGTTCAGAATCTACCAATGCCTTAGGACAACCTAAAGATACAAAACCGACTTTGGGGGACTTCATGAATTTTCGCTCTACTAGAATGCGCGTATTGTATGTCTTTTCGCATCATAAAAATAGTTGAAAACCTGACTCTTTGCATCATGCACTAAAATATTGCCATAAAATATTCAACATACCCACTCATGCACCAAAATGAATCATTTTAGATTTACAGCCTCAATTTAATCCGCTATATCTAAGATGAATTGTGTTGCTCTGTCACATTTCTGCATTTCATCGCAATAAATAATCTCTCGTCATAAA
The DNA here is from genome assembly GCF_056642055.1 of Acinetobacter sp. 129952. The sequence continues at coordinate 24,795 of NZ_JBWVSU010000016.1, forward strand.
AGTTGGCGTGCATCTTGCATCAAATCAGAACTTAAAATTGATTAAATTGCTTTATGAAGATGCCATTGCGCCATTTTAATACAGGAACAAACCCGCGAATGGATCAAATTATTCCGATCGACTATCGTGCTTTAGTGGACAATATGACCACGTGTATCTTATTGATAGACCGCGATCTTAATATTTATTATCTGAATTCTGCCTGTGAAGCCTTATTTGATGTGAGCTTATTCCGCGCGAGCGGCACATCCGTGCTCAATATTTTGCAAAACCCGACAGATGAGTTTAATACCGAAGAAGCCCTGAATAATACTTTAACTACGGGACAGCCTTATACACGCCGCGAAGCCACTATTCTGGTCAACTTTAAAGACATTCATGTTGACTACACTGTTTCTCAGCTAAATCTGGGCAAACCTTATCATCCGCTACTGCTCATCGAACTCAATCCTCGCGATCGCATGTTAAAAATCTCTCGTGAAGAAAATCTGCTGCAACAGCATCAGGTAGCGCGTCAGCTGATTCGCGGTGTTGCGCATGAAATCAAGAATCCCTTGGGTGGCATTCGCGGGGCGACTCAACTCCTGGCACGCAGTTTGAATGATCCACAATACAAAGAATTTACCGACATTATTATTAGCGAAGTGGATCGACTCAGAAATCTGGCCGATACCATGCTCGGTTCACGCCAGCTTCCGAGCTATGAACTGGTCAATGTGCATGAACCTCTGGAACGGGTGCGTTCACTGATTGCCAATCAGACCAAAAAGAAAATCAAGATTACCCGGGATTACGACCTGTCCTTACCGGAAGTTCTGGCAGACCGCGACCAATTGATTCAGGTCATTTTGAATATTTGCGCCAATGCCGTACAGGCCATGACCGAGAACAAGGAGTTCTTTGTCGAACATCAACCGGAACTGATTTTAAGAACCCGGATTCAGCGTCTCTTTACCATTAACGGGGTGATTCACCGCTCTGTAGTAAGGATTGATATTGAAGACAACGGTCCAGGTGTGCCGGAAGAGATTATCGAATCGGTGTTTTATCCGCTGGTCACCAGTCGCGCAAAAGGTACCGGACTGGGCCTCAGTATTGCTCAAAATATTATTCATCAGCACAACGGCATGATCGAGTGTCAGTCCGTGGCTGGAAAAACCGTCTTTAGCTTATATTTACCTTGGGAGTCGAATCATGTCGCGAAATAAAATATGGGTGATTGATGACGATCGCGCCATGCGCTGGGTACTGGAAAAGACCTTTAAAGAGGAAGGTCTGGATGTGACCAGTTTTGAAGAAGCACAATCTGCACTAGACCAACTGAGTCTGGAAGCACCCGATGTGATTTTGACCGATATCCGCATGCCGGGTATTGATGGACTTACCTTCCTGGGCAAGGTTAAACACAGTTATCCTGACCTACCTGTCATTATTATGACGGCGCATTCAGACTTAGAATCGGCTGTTTCTAGCTATCAAACTGGTGCTTTTGAATATCTGCCTAAGCCTTTTGATATTGATGAAGCACTGGCGCTGGTAAATCGTGCAATTTTACATATCACCAAGCTACAGCAACAAGAATCAGCAAAAGCGGCTCCACCAATTCAATCTACCGAAATTATTGGTGAATCGCCTGCCATGCAGGAAGTGTTTCGTGCCATTGGCCGTTTATCACAATCGCATATTACCGTGTTGATTAATGGTGAGTCTGGTACAGGTAAAGAACTGGTAGCGCATGCCCTGCATCGTCATTCACCACGCAGCTCAAAACCTTTTATTGCCCTCAATATGGCGGCGATTCCAAAAGACCTGATCGAAACTGAACTTTTCGGCCATGAGAAAGGTGCATTTACCGGTGCTAATACCCAGCGCCAAGGTCGTTTTGAACAGGCAAATGGCGGTACGCTGTTTTTAGATGAAATTGGCGATATGCCATTTGAGACCCAGACCCGTTTATTGCGTGTCCTAGCTGATGGTGAATTTTACCGTGTTGGCGGTCATATTCCCGTTAAGGTCGATGTGCGTATCGTGGCAGCGACACATCAGGATCTGGAAAAACTGGTTCATGATGGTCGTTTCCGTGAAGACTTGTATCATCGACTGAATGTAATTCGTATTCATATTCCAAAACTGGCACATCGCAGTGAAGATATTCCGATGCTGGCGCAGCATTTTCTGGCGCGTGCCGGAAAGGAACTTGGGGTCAATCCAAAGATTCTGCGTCCTGAAACTCAGGAATATATGCAAAAATTGCCATGGCAAGGTAACGTGCGTCAACTTGAGAACACCTGTCGCTGGCTGACTGTCATGATCACAGGTCGTGAAGTCTATCCGGAAGACTTGCCACCTGAGCTGAAACAGATTCCAATTCATCAGCAGGATCCAGGCGCGCCAATTCCAACGCTGAACCAGATCGCACCGCATCACTGGGATGAATTACTGGGTCAATGGGCGATGCAGAAACTCAAAAATGGTGAAATGAAACTTCTGGATGTTGCCACTCCGATGTTTGAACGCACCTTGATTAATGCAGCCTTGCAACAAACCCGTGGCCGTAAACGTCATGCCGCAGAGCTTCTAGGTTGGGGTCGCAATACTTTAACGCGCAAGCTTAAAGAATTGGGCATGGATACTACGGATGATGAAATCGAAGAAGAAATAGAAAGTTAATCTTTCCATATAAAAAAGCGCCGATTGGCGCTTTTTTATTGATGATGATCTATGCAGTAAAACCCACATAGCGGAAATACCCATCTATGCCCAGATCAGACTTATAGATCAGATAATTTGAATAAGTCGCTTGGGTGATTTCATCCAGCATATTCACCTGATCATCATTGGCATGCAGATCATCTACAGAACGCGGCATGCTGTGCTCGAATTCATCCGTCATATATTCAAAGCCAATATCCATGGCAATAAACAGGGTATGTTCACAAGGTTGCACATACTGCTCTTCTGCCCAATCAATCACGTTGTGCTGACAATGTGGACAGGCAATATTATCAGTGGCCTGAATCGAGAGTGGAATAAGTTGATAAGCCATATAAAAATCAATCTGTTTACTATCCGTATATTTTAGCAAATTTTATGGACTGACTTTATTCAATTAAAAGTCTCGACGATAAAAAAAGGAATCTTCAGATTCCCTTTTTGTATTGATAGATCTCAATGATTAATTACTTATGAGCAGCCTTATAACGTGATAGTGCGGTGACGGCTACTGCCGATACGACCACTGCTGGCAAACTTGCCACAAGAATACCCGTGGTGCCCAAACCCAATGCCAGAATTTTTCCAGTTAATAATGGTCCAGTCATCGCCCCTAAACGTCCTAGAGAGATCGCACTACCCACACCGGTGAATTTACCTGCGCCTGAATAAAAAATTGGTGAGATCCCATACAGAATAGATTGGCCACCTGTAGAGAAAATACCCCCCATGACTCCCGCCAAAATTAATAACGGAATAGAAGTTGTGGTGAATAGCAATACCAAGGCAACAAACAAGCCACTATAAATGATGGTCGCCATTTGCCAGAGCTTTAAACGGTCCAGTAAATAACTCAGGCTTAGGGTTCCAATGACAGCGCCCACCTGGAACACCAACATCACCAAAAATGCCTGCTGTTTCTGCAAACCTTGTTCCATAAGTAAATTTGGCAACCAGCTAATCAAAATATAATTGATCATCAAGGTAAAAAAGAAGCCAACCCAAAGAGGCACTGTATTTTTATACTGTCGCTGCTTGAACAACACCTCAGCCATTCCCGGCACAGCTTCGCCAGAAACCGGTACTTCCGCATTCACTTTAGGCTTATCTTTAAGAATAAATGCCATCAATGGAATCAGTGCTAAAGGCGTTAACCCCCCAATCAGGAACAAGGTTTGCCATTGAATCTCCGGAAGCAACATGGCCAGACCGGCAACAAAGATCGCCCCCTACCGGCAAACCACAATACATAAGACTATTTAGCTTGCCACGGTTGGCTTCCGTTGCTTCATCACCGACGACTGAAATCATGGTTGGCATTGCCGCACCTAAACCCAAACCAGTAAAGAAACGCGCTGCATATAAAACTTCGATGCTTGGCGCAATTGCAGTCAACGACATGAACAGACCAAAAATAGTCACAGAAAGCATTAGGACTTTCTTTTGTCCTAGATAATCTGCAATACGTCCGCCAAAGAATGCGCCAAACAGCATTCCAAAGACACCCAGACTAAATACATAGCCCATTTGGATTTGATCTAAACCAAAGCTTGCTGCAATTCCTTTCGCCGCAATCCCGGGAGCTTGAAGGTCAAAACCTTCAAAAAATGCGACCCAGAAACATAAGAATATCGTTAATATTTTTTGGGCTTTTCCGCTGTATGGCTGTGCCATGACTGATCTCCATCAATAATTCACAAACCGTTTGATAGTCTGACGATCCGTTGCATTATTCTTAACCTAATCTTGATAGAGAAATAGCACGACAATAGTCGGGTTTAAGCACATCAGCATGTGTAAATATCATCTAAATTAGACCTAAAAGATTGTATTTCTAGACTTAATACATCTTAATAATATTCATTATATATATTTATCAATAACTTAATTTAATAGTAGTTATTTTTAATTCAACGATAGTCAAAACTTATACAAAACTACAAGCCGATAAAAAGCCCGCTTAATGCGGGCTTTTTTAGCGCAAAATCTTAAGCAGATTTCTTTGCTTGTGCATTCTTACGAATTGTAATCATCACCAGTTGAACTGCTGCAGGGGTTACACCCGGAATACGACTGGCTTGCGCCAATGTTTCAGGACGAACATCTTTCAGTTTCAGGGTAATTTCACGGGACAGACCTGACACGATGTCATAATCGAAATCCGCAGGAATACGGGTTTCTTCAAGACGTTTCATTTGTGCGACGTCTTCATGCTGACGATTAATATAACCCGCATATTTCACTGCAATTTCAATTTGCTCACCGACAAATGGTGATACTTCAGAATTGGTTAACTCTGCAATTTGAGCAAATGAAATGTTTGGACGTTTCAACAAATCAATCGCCGAACATTCTTTAGACAGGTCTGCACCGGTCATCTCAACGAATTTCTTGCCCATTGGGTTATTTGGCGCGGCCCACAAGTGTTGCAAACGGCCTGTTTCTTTTTCCACTGCTTCCATTTTCTCACAGTACACTGCCCAACGCGCGTCATCCACCAGACCCATTTCACGACCAATGGCTGTTAAACGCTGATCTGCGTTATCTTCACGCAGCATCAAACGGTATTCGGCACGTGAGGTGAACATACGGTATGGTTCTTTGGTACCTAATGTGATCAGGTCATCGACCAGAACACCCATGTATGCTTCATCACGTTTTGGCGTCCATTGCTCCTGATCCCAAGCACGGCGTGCAGCGTTCAAGCCTGCAAGCAAACCCTGCGCACCCGCTTCTTCATAACCGGTTGTGCCGTTGATTTGACCGGCGAAATACAAGTTATTAATTGCTTTGGTTTCAAGGGTAAATTTCAACGCTTGTGGGTTGAAGTAATCGTATTCAATGGCATAGCCCGGACGAAGAATGTGCGCATTTTCCATACCACGGATCGAGCGAACCAGTTCAAACTGAACGTCGAACGGTAAAGAAGTCGAAATACCATTTGGATAAAGCTCATGTGTATCCAAGCCTTCGGGCTCCAAGAAGACTTGGTGAGAATCTTTATCGGCAAAACGGTGAATCTTATCTTCAATCGATGGGCAATAACGTGGTCCAACACCTTCGATCACACCCGTGTACATCGGTGAACGGTCTAAACCGCCACGAATGATTTCATGCGTGCGTTCATTGGTATGCGTGATATAGCAATTTACCTGCTCAGGATGCATAGACACATCCCCCATGAATGACATGGTCGGAGATGGGAAATCACCCGGCTGTGGTGTCATCACAGAGAAATCCACTGAACGCGCGTCAATACGTGGTGGTGTACCTGTTTTTAAACGACCTACTGGCAAGTTTAATTCACGCAAACGATGTGCAAGTGAAATAGATGGCGGATCACCAGCACGACCACCGCTAGATTTCTCCAGACCAACGTGGATGACACCACCTAAGAATGTACCTGCTGTCAGCACCACAGTTTTCGCATCAAAACGGATACCCATTTGGGTAACCACACCTTTAACAGTATCGCCTTCAACAATCAGGTCATCTGCGGCTTGCTGAAAAATATCAAGGTTTGCTTGGTTTTCTAATGTTTCGCGAATAGCCGCTTTATAACGTACACGGTCCGCCTGCGCACGTGTTGCACGTACTGCAGCACCTTTACGCGAGTTCAAAATACGGAATTGAATACCGCCTTTATCGGCAGCCAGTGCCATCGCACCGCCCAAGGCATCAATTTCACGCACCAAATGCGATTTACCAATACCACCGATGGCCGGGTTACAACTCATCTGCCCTAAAGTCTCAATGTTATGAGTTAAGAGTAAAGTCTGTCGACCCATACGCGCTGCAGCCAGAGCCGCTTCCGTACCGGCGTGACCGCCACCGATAACAATGACATCGTATACTTTAGGATAATGCATAGTGGTAATTGAGAGATAAAAAAGAATAGCTGAGCATTATAGCAAATTTCACTCTAAAGTAGACAAATTCAGTTGAATTTATCCTGAGATAAATCGCACTTAACTCGCATAACAATAAAGCACTGTAATTTAACTTTGCAGAGGAACTATATAAATTAAACATATAAGCTGAGAAATTTACTCGATTTGCATTGTTTAATCTCGCGCATTTTTTAATCTATATGTTGGTTACATTACAAACAAAGGTATAAAAGATGAATAAGAATATTTTCCTCTCAACCGTTCTATGTGGTTTATGTTTTGCGCCATTTGCTGCATCAGCGAATGATAAGGTCGAAACCATTTATAATGCACAAAAGTACCAACAGGTTTGTAAAGGCAAATCCCAAGGTGCACAAGTCAGTTTTGCCTATCGCGGCATTATCTGGAATGGTACCTGTGAGCCGCAGTTTTTCGCTTCATCCAAAAATGCTTCAATCAAAGGCGATGAAGCCGAACTCATGAGTACCTGTAGCGGCAACAGTGGTGCGACTACTGCCACCATCAATGGTGCCGAAGTCAAAGGTAAATGTGCATTAGGCTTTATGCCACCACGCCCTCAGGGACAATCTCAGATGCAAAGCCAACCAATGCAGCCACAAATGCAAAGTCAGCCTATGCAACCGCCGATGCAAAATCAACCAATGCAGCATCAGATGAACCAGCCAGCACAACCTGATTCACCAATGCAAGGCCAGCCAGGTATGTAGCCGATATATATCTAAATAGTTTAGATTTCAAGTAAAAGCTTTGACGGGCAAAGTGACTGCATTTTGCCCGTTTTTTATTGCTTATTTATTCATCTAGGCTAAACTGGAAATATATCTATAAATGTATAATAAAAAGGCAAATTCATGGATTCGGGGTTTTTTAGCGTTTTTTTGCCAATTACATTGGCAATCATGATGATGGGGCTGGGGCTAGAACTAACCATCAAAGATTTCCTGCGCTTAAGTCGCTATCCTAAAGTCATTTTTATTACTTTATTTGCGCAGTTAGTGCTGTTACCAAGTATTGCTTTTTTTATTTGTCTGATTTTGGATTTACCCGCTTTGCTTGCTGTAGGTCTGATGTTGCTAGCAGCCTCACCTGGTGGTCCAACCGCAAACCTGTTTAGTTACATATATAAAGGTGATGTAGCACTAAATATTACTCTAACCGCCATTAATACCATCATCTCTATTTTTACTCTGCCCTTTATTATCAATCTGTCTTTACACTACTTTATGAGTCATGACTCAAACGTGACTTTTCCAGTTGAAAAGATTGTGCAGGTCTTTTTAATTACCTTGATTCCCGTGATTATAGGTATGCTGCTTCGGGCCAAATTTCCAAACCTATCGATTACAGTTAGCAGGCCCATGCGCTTACTCTCTATCGGTTTTTTAGCTATATTGTTGATATTTGCCATTTTCAGAGAACGTTCGAATTTGGTCGAATACTTTGCCAGTATTGGTACAGCAACTGCGATTTTATGTTTTTCCAGCCTGTTTATTGGCTATTGCATTCCTTTACTCATGGGCATTCCAGAGAAAATGGCACGCGCCTGTACCTTTGAAATTGGCATTCATAACACTGCCATTGCCCTGACTATTGCGATTTCGGTTCTGAATAATGTCACGATGGCCATTCCAGCAGGCATTTATACAATTTTCATGTACAGTTTCGCCACCATTTTCGGTGTGCTGATTAGCCGCCAACAAGTGGTGTATAGCAATAAAAGTCGTTTATCAGATTTGTAATTTATTTGGCTGATTCTGCTATAAGGCTGTATGCTTTTCCAAAGAAAATCAGAAGTATTAAAACAATTTTCGACAAGGAGCATACAGATGGATTCTGGCCTTATAACGATATTACTGCCACTGGCACTTGCAATCATCATGATGGGGCTTGGTCTTGAACTAACGCCTCGGGACTTTAGCCGTGTCACTCGCCACCCCAAAGCCGTATTTATAGCATTGTTCTGCCAACTGGTTATTCTGGTTGGCATTGCCTTTTTGCTTTGCAAGCTATTCACTTTATCACCATTACTCTCGGTCGGGTTAATGCTCTTGGCGGCTTCGCCCGGGGGTGCAACGGCCAACCTGTTTAGCTATCTGTTTAAAGGTGACTTAGCCCTCAATATCACACTGACTGCAATCAATTCAGTCATCGCAGCGATTACCTTACCTTTAATTATTAATTTTTCGATCATGCATTTTATGCAAGATAGCCAGCAAGTTGGTCTGCAATTCGGCAAGATTTTGCAAGTCTTTGCGATCATCCTGATTCCGGTGGGCATTGGCATGCTGATTCGGCGCTATGCACCAAGCGTGACAGCAAAACTGAATCGGCCGTTGCGGATTTTTTCCATTGGCTTTTTGGTGCTGATTATTATTGCCACACTTATTAAAGAACGCACAAATATCGGCGAATACCTGACCCAGGTTGGTCTAGCGACTGCCTTATTCTGCATCTTGAGCCTGAGTATTGGTTATCTGATTCCGCGACTACTGAATATTAATAGCGCTCAAGCCCGTGCCAGTGCATTTGAGATTGGCATTCATAACAGCACCCTCGCCATGACCATTGCCCTAACTGTGATTGGCAGTGCTGCTGTGGCGATGCCAGCCGCAGTTTATTCTATATTTATGTATATCTTTGCTGCAATTTTTGGCAACTTGTTGAATCGGCTTGCACCACTCCCGGCGCAAACACCACTAACGAATCTGGATTAGACAACATCTGGAACTGTTTTAGAGGATGCTTCAGGCATCCTTTTTATTTTTGGAATGGATCAAGAAGATAGCAGCGTTGAGTCTGAACTTCCGTTACAATAGCTTTTTGAAAAATGTATAAAGGTTATTTCTGTGAAGTGGTTACAAATTCATATTACGGTTGAACAGGCTCAGGTTGATTTTACTGAGACATTACTCAGCTCGCTAGGCGCAGTGAGTGTGACTTTGGATGATGCTGAAAACCAGGATTTGCTGGAACCACTTCCAGGTGAAACGCCACTCTGGAATAAAGTGATTGTGACCGGTATTTATGCGCAGGAAGAAGGCGAAGAAATCGATGTTTCCGCATTAGAAACCTTTATTCGTGCACAAATGCCAGATGCCCCAATCCGTCATGAACTGATTGAAGATCAGGCTTGGGAACGCACCTGGATGGATGCCTATGAGCCCATTCAGATTGCTGATAAATACTGGATCGTACCGGAGTGGATGGAAGCACCTGATGCCGATGCGGTAAACATCAAGCTTGATCCAGGTCTGGCTTTCGGAACAGGCAACCACGCTTCAACTTTCCTGTGCTTACAATGGCTCGGCAAAATTAATGTGAAAGATAAAATTGTCATCGATTATGGCTGTGGCTCAGGCATTCTCGCGGTAGCTGCACTGCTATTAGGTGCGAAAAAAGCATATGCTACTGATATCGACCCACAAGCTGTACTGGCGACTCAGCAAAACGCTGAACTGAATGGCGTACTGGACAAACTTTATGTCGGACTGCCAGAAGAATTTAGAGATGAGCTCGGCAATACCAAAGCTGACGTATTTATTGCCAATATTCTGGCAGCACCACTGATGATGCTGGCTCCTGAGTTCGCAACTTTAATCAAATCTGAGGGACAGTTCGCACTTGCCGGAGTGATTGAAGAGCAAGTTGCTGATGTTACTAGCATTTACTCAAATTATTTTGATATATTAGAGGTAGAAAAACGAGACGAGCACTGGTGCCGTATCTCGGGTAAACGCCATAAGAACGAATGAGCCTATAAATAATCCATGAGTGACAAAAGAACCCATTGCCCTACCTGTTCCACCACCTATAAGGTCACAGTTGCTCAACTCACCGTTGCGCAGGGTATGGTTTGCTGTCCCAAATGTACTACTTCATTTAATGCCTTATCGCATTTGGTGACCGAAACCCGGAATTCGGTCACCGCATCAATATCTCAGGCTCAGTCGAACTCCAGCGAATTCAGCGAATTCAGCGAATTCAGCGAAACTGATACTCAAAATAACTCAGGTGTTTATCACGCAGATCAGCACAATCGTCATAGCCTGCTACAGATTTTTGATCAAAAAGTTGAACATTCCAATATTGACCTGGAAACCTATTTAAATAACCTGAATTATTTCAGTACCGAGCCAATTTCAGTATTACCGAGCATGAATTGGGAAGATCAGGCAGAAAAACAGACTAAACGCGGGCCAATGTACTATATAGGCTGGAGTTTACTCAATCTGTCACTGTTCAGCCTGCTGATGTTTCAATTCTTCTGGTTCAATCCGCAATACATCAAAAACAGTCACGTTATGAGCCTGGCCTTTCACACTGCCTGTGAAGTGTTTAATTGTTCCAATCTGGAAAAATACTACACACTGATTCAGGTCAATAAAGTCAAAATCAAGGCAACCGGTAATAATGAAGCTGAGTTTAGCGGTGAGCTGATCAATTTTCATGACCGTAGCCTGGCCTTACCGATTTTAAGAATCAATCTGGAACATCGCGGTGAAGTGATTGCAACTTATAACCTGTCCTCCGAAGAGTACCTGATTGAAAGTCTAGTCAATATTCAGCGCATCCCAAAAAACAGCCCGTTTAAATTCAAATTTAAGCTTCCAGTCGATCGTAAAAGCTTTGATCGCTATACTTTGGAAATAATTCGCCCCTAATCTGCTGAGAAAGCATTAAAAAATTAAAAAAAGTTAAAAAAAATGCAGTTTTCTTGCTCACTTTTGCTTAGACAATGGTATGATACGCGCCACGAAAGCTACGTGCTGCAACTCCTCGCGACTTTTTCACAACAAATACAGTCTTGCCTAATGCGCTATAAAATTTATTGCGTATCGTGCAGATTTTTTTGTTTTGATTTTGGTCAGTAACAAAACTTTAACTATTGTTACGCTTATTTTTCGACCAAATCGCAGAGATGTGTCAAGCTACAGGCTCAATGTAATGACTAAGTTTTAGAACTTCCGTTTTAGGATCTAAAATGGAGTTCATTTCAATTTCTAGACCACTTTTATATATCACTTTACCCAAGTGATATTTGTTTTTCGGATTAATTCGCATGAATAGCAAATCTCCTATTTTTACTGCACAATCTGATGTTGCTTTACGTATCCACGTAGATCGCGCAGTTCGCCACTATTTTGCACAACTGCAGGGCGAGCAACCATCTCAGGTATACGACATGGTGCTAGCAGAAATGGAGAAACCTCTTCTATCTGTAGTTCTAGAATATACACGTGGTAACCAAACACGTGCTGCCGAGATTCTCGGACTCAACCGTGGTACTTTACGTAAAAAGTTAAAAGCTCACGGTTTAATGAGTGAATAAATGATAAAATGCTTGCGGCTTCCGCAGGCATTTTTTTTAACCTGTAAATTGCTGATTTTGTTTTATTCTGTTCCTTGAAAACTGTGACGAAGATCATGACTATTAAACGCGCTTTAATCTCTGTGTCTGACAAGACTGGTATTGTTGAATTTGCACAAGAACTTGCTGCTCTAGGGGTAGAAATTTTATCTACAGGTGGTACCTACAAATTGTTGAAAGACAATAATGTGGCTGTAGTTGAAGTTTCGGAGCATACAGGTTTTCCAGAGATGATGGACGGCCGTGTAAAAACACTACATCCAAAAATTCATGGGGGTATCCTGGCTCGTCGTGGTCTAGACGAAGCTGTGATGGCTGAACACAACATTGATGCTATTGATTTAGTCGTTGTAAACCTTTATCCATTTGCTGCAACGATAGCAAAACCAAACTGTTCACTTGCTGATGCTATCGAAAACATCGACATCGGTGGTCCTACCATGGTTCGTGCTGCAGCAAAAAACCATGCATCTGTAGGTATCATCGTAAATGCTTCTGACTATGCAACTGTCGTTGCCGAGCTTAAAGCTGAGGGTGCTTTATCTCATGCAACTCGTTTTGACCTAGCAGTAAAAGCATTTGAACATACTGCTCAATATGACGGCATGATCGCATCTTACTTAGGCGCTCGCGTAGGTAAAGAAGAAGGTCAGGCAGACAAATTTGCACGTACTTTCAATACTCAATTGAACAAAGTTCAAGACCTTCGTTACGGTGAAAACCCGCATCAAGCTGCTGCATTCTATGTAGAAGACACAGCGACTGAAGCTTCTGTTTCAACAGCGAAACAGCTTCAAGGTAAAGAACTCTCTTATAACAACATCGCAGATACTGATGCAGCACTTGAATGTGTGAAATCATTTGCGAAGCCTGCTTGTGTGATCGTGAAACACGCTAACCCATGTGGCGTTGCAGTTTCTCTAGACGGTATTCAAGCAGCTTATGATCTTGCGTATGCAACAGATCCTGAATCTGCATTCGGCGGGATCATTGCATTCAACCGTGAATTAGACGTTGCAACTGCACAAGCCATTGTTGATCGTCAATTCGTTGAAGTGATCATTGCACCGAGTGTTGCTGAAGGCGTTCTTGAAGTAACAGGTGCGAAGAAAAATGTACGTGTACTTGTATGTGGCGAACTCCCAGCAATCGATGCGCGTCAATCGCAACTTGACTACAAACGCGTAAACGGCGGTTTGTTAGTTCAAGATCAAGACTTGGGCATGATCACTAAAGATGACCTTAAAGTTGTGACCAAACGTGCGCCGACTGAACAAGAAATTGATGACATGATCTTCGCTTGGAAAGTGGCGAAATACGTGAAGTCTAACGCGATTGTTTATGCCAAAAACCGTCAAACGATCGGTGTCGGCGCTGGCCAAATGAGCCGTGTCAACTCTGCCCGTATTGCTGCAATCAAAGCTGAACATGCTGGTTTAGTGGTTGAAGGTGCGGTAATGGCATCTGACGCATTCTTCCCATTCCGTGATGGTATTGATAACGCTGCCAAAGCAGGTATCAAATGCATTATTCAACCGGGTGGTTCTATGCGTGATGAAGAAACAATTGCAGCAGCTGACGAAGCTGGTATTGCAATGGTCTTCACTGGTATGCGTCACTTCCGTCATTAATAGACACATGAAGATTCATTTAATTTTTTGAATCCTCCCTAGCCCTCCTTTTCTAAGGAGGGTTTTGTACGTCAAGTACTGCAAAAATGGGATTCTCCTTTTGGAGATGTGGGGATTTCTTTTAAACAGGATTATAAAAGATGAACGTTTTAGTTTTGGGTAATGGCGGTCGTGAACATGCATTGGCATGGAAAATCGCACAAGACGATAAAGTCGCTAAAGTCTTTGTTGCTCCGGGCAACGCAGGTACAGCCACTGAAAATAAATGTGAAAACGTAAATTTAAGCATTTTAGACAATGCTGCGATTATCGATTTCGCAAAAAACAATGCAATTGATTTAATTATCGTGGGCCCAGAAGCCCCACTTGTGAATGGTGTCGTTGATGCTTGCCGTGAAGCAGGTGTAAAAATTTGGGGTCCTACTCAATTTGCTGCACAGCTTGAAGGCTCTAAAGCATTTGCAAAGCACTTCTTAAAACGTCACAACATTCCAACTGCTTTCTATGACGTATTTACTGAAGTAGATGCGGCTAAAGCATTTGTTGAGAAAAATGGCGCGCCAATTGTGATCAAGGCTGACGGTCTTGCTGCGGGTAAAGGCGTAATCGTTGCGATGACCAATCAAGAAGCATTTGCAGCAATTGATGACATGCTTGCAGGCAATAAATTTGGTGATGCAGGTTCTCGTGTTGTGATCGAAGAATTCCTTGCAGGTGAAGAAGCATCTTTCATTTGTATGATTGATGGCGACAACATCTTGCCAATGGCAACATCTCAAGACCATAAGCGTATTTTTGAAGGTGACCAAGGTCCAAACACTGGCGGTATGGGTGCTTACTCTCCTGCGCCTGTTGTGACTGCTGACGTATTTGAAAAAACGATGAATGAAGTGATGCGTCCTACTGTTGAAGGTATGAAAAAAGATGGTCATGTTTATACAGGTTTCTTATACGCTGGCTTAATGATTGATGACAAAGGTCAACCCAAAGTGATCGAGTTTAACTGCCGTTTTGGTGACCCAGAAACACAACCGATCATGATGCGTTTAAAATCGTCTTTGGTGGATTTAGTTGAAGCTGGTATTGCAGGTAACTTACCTGCAGAAGCTGAATGGGATGAACGTAAAACAGTCGGTATCGTACTTGCATCTAAGGGTTACCCAGAAACGTCTAGCAATGGCGATGTTATTTCAGGCTTAGACACTGAAATGACGGATGCCAAAGTATTCCATGCAGGTACGAAAGCTAATGAAAATGGTGAGGTCGTGACTGCGGGCGGTCGCGTACTTTGCGTGACTGCTCTAGGCAATACAATTGGTGAAGCTCAAGCCAAAGCATTAGAGCTTTGTGAAAAAGTGACTTTTGATGGCGTGCAATATCGTAAAGATATTGGTTACCGCGCAATTGCTCGTGAAAATGCTTAATCTAAATTTAGATTAAATATAAAACCCCGATTCGTTCGGGGTTTTTTATTTGCTTATACAATCTACACAACTATTCATACGCCTATAAATAATTTACTCTTTTCCACATCACTAAAATAAGATGTTAAATATATGCATATTTGGAAATACTGCTGGGAATGTAAGCACGATACTCCACAAAATAGATTAAATTTGAAAATCTATCCGAGAGCTATTGAAGGCTTTTCAAAAAATATAACTAATAATCAAGCGAAATCTATATGGACTTATAGCATCGATGCTTATCAATTTACCCAATGCCAAAAATGCAATGCACCCTCCTTACATATAGATTCATTTCATATAAAAGAGATCGATTTGGATCTTAAACAAAAAGTCACTTCGATTAAATCTGATTTAGAAACTTCAGGTAAATCTGATTCTTACCATGTAAAGAGTATGAGCTTTCCTAGATTCAATAGCTCCTTATTGCTAGAGAAAAAATGGTCTTTCAATCTACCTAAAGATGATATGTTGCTCTTCTTTGAAATCGTTCAAGCTTATGAACAAGGATTATTTATTTTAGCTCTTTCGGGAATTCGAACTCTAGTAGATAGATACTTAGTAAAAAAGGTAGGCGATAAAGGTGGGTTTGAAACAAAACTAAAAAAAATGTTGGATGACAAACATATTAGTAAGACACAATATGAAATATTAAATACGATTATTGAGGGTGGAAATGCTTCTAACCATAGAGGCTTTAGACCTGAAGAGGAAATGGTAAAAACATTTTTAGACGTAGTCGAGGATATAATATCTTTGGACTATAAAACGAAACAGTTTAATGAGTTTAAAGAGCAAATCCCTAAACGAAACTAAAAAATCGTAACCAAATTAAGATACCTAATGACTATTCACCTTCAAACCCCTCGCCTGATCCTGCGCCAATGGCAAGATTCCGACACTGCCCCATTTATCCAAATGTGTGCAGATGACGAGGTCATGCGCTACTTCCCTAAAAAAATCGATGCGACTGAAGCAACTGCATTTCTTGAACGTATTCGTACTGCCATAGAAACACGTGGATGGGGACTCTTTGCCGTAGAACTCAAAGCTACAGGCGAATTCATCGGTTTTATTGGCTTACACGTGCATCCATCTGAATTTGAAATTGCCGATGCACCTGAAATTGGCTGGCGCTTGCTACCGCAATATTGGAACCAAGGCTATGCCACTGAAGGAGCCAAAGCGGTACTGAAATATGCTTTTAGAACTCTACGACTCGAGAAAGTCATTTCTTTTACTGCATGCGTTAACACGCCATCAGAACGTGTCATGCAAAACATTGGCTTAGAAAAAGTGGGAGAGTTTGATCATCCGCTTGTACCTGCCGATCATATCTTGTGTAGACACGTACTCTATGAAAAACAGCGTTCGGATTATCTCTATATTCCCTTTTGTTAAAACAAGCTTGCAGTATCATGACCTGAGGAAACCAAGATCAGATACTGACTCGCTTAGTTAATATAAAGGAAAGATTTATCTCGTTAATGATAGAATTTCCTTAATTTCCCCAAAATAAGATATTTTTCTTATATTTATTTATATACATTTTTCATATTTCTATCTTACAAAATCTTATAAAGATCACTATTTAAACACATCCATTAAAACTATATTTTCAATATAAATAATATATTGTTTTAATTAACATTTTGTTTAAAAGATCTTTTTTTATATTCGACTAAAGAGATAAGCAAGGCTTTTCTATCCAGTATATCGAATATAGATTTATTGCTATGATATCCACAACTTCAGAGCCCCTAAACCTTTCCATGTACTTATAAAATATCTATTTTCTCTCTCCAAAATAGATCAAGTACATCAGATTTGGGCTGCCTCTGACTTGATCAAGTTCACCAGAACTGTTGCTGCACGCTTGCATCTTCTGATCTCAAGCCCTCCTTAGCAATGATCAAGCCACCTGCTTAGATCGTAATAAAACTCTTATTTAACACGATTTAAAAATGCTTATACTCTAGGCAATAATAGAATTAGGACAATTTCATGAAAAAGTTACTTGGCGTTATCTTGAGTGCCTCTGTATTGACTTTAACTGGGTGTGGTAAACAGGAAGCGCCTGCCACTGATGCAGCGCAAACTAAAGATGCAAATGGTCTTCAAACTGTAACTATGGCTTCGACCGGTTCAGATGCAGACGTATGGCGTTATATCGCGACCCTGCCTGAAACCAAAGCAGCCGGTATCAAACTTGATGTGAAAAATTTTACTGACTATGTGTCAATGAACACGGCAGTAGCCAACAAAGAAATTGATGTGAATGCATTCCAGTCTTATGCCTATATGGTGGCTTACAACGATGCCAACACAGCCAAAATTGTACCTCTATCTACCACTTATTTAGAGCCAATGGGTATTTACTCAAGCAAAGTGAAATCTTTAAACGAGTTTAAAACTGGTGCAACCATTGCTATTCCTAACGACGGCGCAAACGAATCACGTGCATTATTACTTTTACAATCAGCAGGCCTGGTTAAATTAAAAGCTGGTTTCGACAATGTCAAAGGCACAACGTCTGATGTGACCGAAAATGCAAAACAAATCGTGATTAAGCCCATTCAAATGGCGACTGCAGTACGCGTAAAAGACGAAGTTGATGCGATTGTGCTGGGCAATACCTTGGCAATGGAAGGTGGTTTAAACGTATTGAAAGATGCGATTTACTATGAGCCGATTGATCAAAGCACAAAAATGAACGTCAACGTATTAGCGGTTGCAGCAGATCGTCAAAATGATCCAGTCCTGCAAAAAGTGGGTGCGTTGTATCATACGCCAGCAGTAAAAGCATATGTTGATGAGCATTTTGGTGGTACGAAAGTTGCGGTAAACAAACCGGTGACGTATTTAACTGAATCAAAATAGTACTATAATAGACTTTTAGAACAGGCAAGGACGATTTCTTGCCTGTTTTTTTATCCGTGATGCAGTTTTTGACACTATGATTGAATTTAAAGATATTTCAAAACAGTATGAGCTTAAGGGTCAAACCTTGCATGCCTTGAATCAGATTAATCTTCAGATTCCAACCGGCAGTATTTTTGGCATCATCGGTTATAGTGGTGCCGGTAAAAGCACCCTCATCCGTCTGATCAACCTGCTTGAGCGCCCAAGCTCAGGCCGGATTATCATTAACGGAACAGATTTTACCGCACTGGATGCCAAAGCATTGCGTCAAGAACGTGCCAGCATCGGCATGATTTTCCAGCATTTCAATTTAATGCAAACCAAAACCGTGGCAGCCAATATCGAAATGCCCATGAAACTCCTAGGCTGGAGCAAGGCAGAACGGGAAAAGCGCCTCGAAGAATTATTAGACTTTATTGACCTAAAACATAAACGTCATGCTTTTCCAGATGAATTGTCTGGCGGTCAAAAGCAGCGTGTTGGTATTGCCCGTGCCCTTGCCAATCATCCAAAAATTTTACTCTGTGATGAAGCGACTTCTGCACTTGATCCACAAACCACCAAATCTGTTCTACAGCTACTTAAAAAAATTAATGAAGAACAAGGCATCACCATTGTTATGGTTACCCATGAAATG
The DNA here is from genome assembly GCF_056642055.1 of Acinetobacter sp. 129952. The sequence goes on from NZ_JBWVSU010000016.1 coordinate 43,442, forward strand.
GATGTAATTGAAACCGTGTGTGATTATGTCGCCGTGATGGAAAAAGGTGATGTGATTGAAACCGGCAGTACCTTACAAATATTCAGTCAGCCCCAGCACCCGACGACCAAGAATTTTATTCAGACCGTATTACAGCAGCATTTACCAGTCAATATTCTGAATAATCTGGAAAACCAGAATCACAACAGTATTTATTGCCTGAAATTCCTTGGTAGCTCGGCACAGGAAACCGTGATTCAAGCGGTGATTAAACAGTTTGATATCAGTTTAAATATTCTGTTTGCCAATATGACCGAAATTAATGGCACGGTGATTGGCCAGATGTTTATTCAGCTACTGGGTGATGCACAAGAAATTCAAGCAGCAATAAAATTCCTTGAACAACACGGCGTACAAGTCGATCAGGCGGGAGTACAGGCATGAGAGATTTAATTGTACAGTGGCTGACAACGATCACTGCGCCGTTCTGGAAAAGCTCCCTGTCGATAGATCAGTTTGTGACAGCATTGCAAGAAACCTTTCATATGGTGTTCTTCGCGATGCTGTTTGGCTGTATCTGGGGCTTCATTCAGGCGATTACTCTACTGGTGACCCGTCCGAATGGGATTCTGCCGAATCGTGTGATTTATCACGGTCTCAATCCGATTGTGAATGCGCTACGTTCATTGCCATTTATTATCTTGCTGATTGCGGTGATTCCACTGACCAAGTTAATTGTCGGCACATCGATTGGGACCTGGGCAGCGATTGTTCCATTGACCATTTATGTCGGCCCATACATTGGTCGCCTGATTGAAACCTCTTTACTCGAAGTGAATGAAGGTATTATCGAATCTGCCCAAGCGATGGGCGCGACGCCAATCCAAATTATCTTTAAGTTTATTCTGCCGGAAGCGCGTAGCTCACTGATTCTAAACTTGACTACTGCTACCATCAGTTTGATTGGTGCAACGGCAATGGCCGGTGCTGTCGGTGCGGGTGGTATTGGTGACTTAGCGATTTCTTATGGTTATCAGCGTTTTGATACCTCTGTAGTCATCATGACGGTGATTGTATTACTGATTCTAGTGCAGATTGTACAAAGCCTCGGTGACTGGTTATCCCGACTTCGTTAAGCTAGTTTTTATGTATGAATAAAGCCCTCTAAAAAGAGGGTTTATTGTTTTTAATACTTACGAACCCTTTCTCATTATTTCAAAGTAAAGTCCTGCAACTATTTGATACGTGCCAAGGCGACATGGATGCTGCCGTTGTTCTGTCTTGCACAAGCTTTAAAGCAATGCTTAAAGCTTGCTCAGGAAGTGCCATCAGATCAACAAAGGGGTTTTGTTACTTTTGTCCCGTCAAAAGTAAAAGAATATCTTCTAACAACTAACTAGGGTCTGTTGACATTTACTGTTTATAATTAACCCTATAAAGGTAGCCATAAAAATATACAGGCTAAAGCAACAGAACTTTGATAATTTCTTTTGAGCTTGTCATATCGA